>JAAZEK010000523.1 GCA_012512335.1 Clostridiales bacterium
ATTCATGCTCCTTGCTTTCGGACTAGGTGCATGGGCAAAAGAGAGGAAGAGGCAGCTGTGGTAGGCATATACTCTTCCTCTTTTTTTATACACGCATTACTATATGGAATTATTGTACATAGGTCAACAACTACTGATAAAAAAATGCCGTGTTTTACAGCATACTGTTATCATTATGTTCTAAACAACCAGAACTCAATTTGCGGTTATCTTGCTGATCTAGAAGAATTTAAAGTGGGGTTCTACAGCACGAACGTAATTACAATCTCGAAAATGAACTTGATGCCCGAGTAAAGGCATTAAATGATGCTCAGTTCATTATGTTACAAGATCAAATAAGTCCACACTTTATCTACAATACTCTAGATACCATAAATTGGACAGCTAGTGAAAGGCTTGGGACTGATAACAATGTAAGTGAGATGATAACAACGTTAGCGGCATTACTACGCCTTAGTTTATCAAATGATAATTTCCTTGTATCAGTAGCTGAGGAAATAGACCATGCCAAGCTGTATTTATTCCTGTTTGAACAACGCTACAAGAACCGCTTGCATATACATTGGGATGTGGATGAAGGTGCAATGCATTGTAAGATATTGAAACTATCGCTACAACCTATAATAGAAAACTCCTTGAATCACGGCTTACGTGCACATCGATACTATGGCAAAATCCAAATTTGCGTCTTACTGGATAGTGATACCCTGCTAGTTAGTGTTGAGGATGACGGCATTGGAATGGAAGATACCTCCTTTGCGAACATTAACCAGCAATTACAACAAGAATCAGATATTTTGCATTCTATTGACACTATAACGAATAAGCGTTATAGTAATGATAGGAGGTTTTGACAATGAATTTGAACGATGTATTAGCACAAAAGAATATGACAAAATACAAGCTCTCCAAAATCAGTGGAGTACCTTTTACAACAATCAGCGAAATTACCACTGGCAAGTCGAAAATTAAGAATTGCACAGGCGAAACTCTGTATAAACTATCAAAAGCCTTGGATGTCACCATGGATGACCTACTTGCTGACAGCATGATATATCGATCGAGCTTTGAAACCTACAAAAGCAATGTTTGTCACAAAGTAAAGGATATGGGAGATATTGATTTTATAATCGATACATTAGAATCTGATGAAATTCGAAAGCTGTACCAACGACAGTGGTATCCTGAGAGCCTTTATCTACTAGCAATGGTTGATTATCTAAGTCGGGAAAATAACCTGCCCATCTGCGTTGAATACAATGATATAAGAGCCACAAAACTAAGAGAAGCGATTTATCCGGCGAGTATTCTAACCTTATGTGCTGCCTTGAAAGATGATGCACCTAAAGTAACTAGTCATCATGAAGCCATTCCAGAATTCATGCGCCATAACATCATAGAAAGCGAGGTGCGTAATGTCTATTAATTCACCATTTACCAAGGAAAACCTTGATGCTTGCCTTAAAGAGCTAGGGAAGGAGTTTCGCAAACGCAACGGCACAAAGGTACCTGCGGAAATAATCCTAATTGGCTGTTGTAACACAATCAACCCTTCAATACCCTATCTTTATACTTCTTAAGCTCTTCAACATATTTCTTGCCCAATCTACTAAGGGGCATGTTTTTCTTGTTAATATAGCCGATTGTCATTGTGTCATTTGTATTAAGGGGGATGGCCGCATATCCGTCACCGTTGAGTTCCTCACATATTATGCCTGAACATAAGGTATAAGCATTTAGGCCAACCATTAGGTTGAGGTTCGTTGCCCTGTCATTTGCTTTAATAATCTTCTTATAATCATAAGTGCTGAAAACTTCCTCTGCAAAATAAAATGAATTGTAGTCTCCCTGGTCAAAAGAAAGGCAGGGATAGTCCCTCAAATCTTCAAAATCGATAATTTCCTTCTTAGCTAAAGGATTGCTTTTTGCAAGGTACACATAAATACCACAATCAAATAATTCCGTAAACTCAAGCTGGTTATCACGAAAGACTTTTTTAAGAGCTTTTTGATTAAAGTCGTTTAAATACAATACCCCTATTTCACTTTTATGCTTTTTAACATTTTCTATAACTTCGAAGGTCTTTGTTTCATGAACAGCAAACTCATAATTTTCCATGCCATAATCCTTTATTACATTCATAAATGCTTCGACAGCAAATGTGTAGTGCTGCATAGACACACTAAACTTCTTCTTCAAACCCTTCTTTTCGATATATTTATCTTCTATCAGGCTGTATACTTCAAGAATTTGTCTTGCGTAAGCCAAAAACTCTTCCCCTTCAGGTGTTATGATAACCCCTCTGTTAGAACGTAAAAAAAGCTCAATTTCAATTTCTTCTTCTAGTTCCTTAATTGCGCTGGATAAGCTTGGCTGAGTTATAAATAATTCTTCTGCCGCTTTATTCATGGATTTATTGTTAGCTACACATATTACATAACGCAGTTGTTGTAGTGTCATACCATTACTCCTAAAAGTTACTGTTCAAAGTAACCTTAAATATTGTTGTTTTCATTATAGGTAAAAGCTATTGCCAGGTCAAGCTTTTTAATCATAACACTTCTGTATTTACCTTGCTATAATTTACTTATAAAAGAAAAAGATATCCGCTGCTTTTAAGTAGTGGAGGAAATATAATAAAAGACAAAAAGGAGAATAAAATAATGAGTAAAAAAATAAGAGCAGATAGAAACTTTAAATTTGAAACTTTACAATTACATGTAGGGCAAGAAAAACCAGACGCTGCAACCGATTCAAGAGCAGTACCAATCTATCAAACAACATCATATGTGTTTCATAATTCAGAACACGCAGCAGCACGATTTGCTTTAACAGATTCTGGTAACATATATGGTAGACTTACTAATCCCACTGAGGGTGTATTTGAAGAAAGAATGGCAAAGCTTGAGGGTGGCGTAGCTGCATTGGCTGTTGCATCAGGTTCAGCGGCAATAACCTATTCAATTTTAAATATTGCACATAATGGGGATCATGTAGTAGCAGCTAAAAACATCTATGGCGGGACCTATAATCTTCTATCTCATACTGTAAAAGAATGGGGTATTGACACAACATTTGTAGATCCATTTAACTATGAAGAAGTAAACAGCGCAATCAAAGACAATACTAAATTGCTTTTTGTTGAAACTCTTGGCAACCCTAATTCAGAGGTCGTGGACATTAGCAAATTAGCTGACATTGCACATTCACATAAAATTCCACTGATCGTTGACAGCACTTTTTCTACCCCCTACCTGGTAAAACCTATTGAATATGGGGCCGATGTTGTTGTCCACTCTGCCACTAAGTTTATCGGTGGTCATGGAACAAGTATTGGTGGTATCATAGTCGATGGCGGTAAATTTGACTGGGAAGCCTCGGGGAAGTTCCCTGACATTGTAGAACCAAACCCAAGCTATCATGGAGTCAGCTTTTCTAGGGATGTTGGAGCTGCAGCTTTTGTTACTAAAATTCGAGCTTTATTACTGCGTGATACTGGCGCAACCTTGTCTCCTTTTCATGCTTTCTTCTTCCTCCAAGGATTGGAAACCTTATCCCTCAGAGTGGAGCGTCATGTGGAAAATGCAATAAAGGTTGTAGATTATTTAGAAAGTCATTCCCAAGTTGAAAAGGTTCATCATCCTTCTGTATCTGAGGATTCTAAGCAAAAAGAATTATATAAAAAATATTACCCCAATGGCGGTGGTTCTATATTTACATTTGAAATTAAGGGTGATGAACAAAAGGCTAAAGATTTTATTGATGAGCTGGAACTATTTTCGTTGCTTGCTAATGTTGCTGATGTTAAGTCTTTAGTTATTCATCCAGCATCAACAACACATTCGCA
>JAAZEK010000524.1 GCA_012512335.1 Clostridiales bacterium
CCATACAGAAGTTGTGATACCTCGGAACTATATTGAACAAGTATTTCATCGCTATCTGTGGTGCTTGTATCATTATCATTATCATTATCAGGAACATTAATGAAAAACTTTGTGTCTAGCTTTTCCATCGAAATCTTTATTGCTTGAGGTGGTTCCGTTATCTTTTCGGACTTTTTCAGTGGTGAAAGCTTCTGTTCGACACTTCCAGAGTAGCTCTGTAGTTTTCCTTCATCATTGGATAACTTAATGTTTATGCTGATAACTGTTTTGTCGGTAGAGTTCTGCTGTTTCACTTCATCTAGCATCTTGTCTAGACCATCGCTTAATTCCTTAGCACTATTTGGAAGGAGATAGCTACCACCTGCAGTCCTGGATGCCCATGAGAAGTTTTCCTCGTCTCCCGCTTCCTCCATTCCTAAACCCAGCCAGAGGCTTTTTATGTCAGAATCTTTAATTTTTCCTAGTAACTCCCCAAAAACTGTGTTTTCTTCTCCTTCCATAGCTGCGTCAGTGAGAAAAATCAATATTCGATTAGAGGTGGGTACTCCTTTAAGCGTATCATATCCGAGTTGTGTTGAATCCACGATATTAGTGCCTCTTCCAGCCTCAAGATCAGAAAGAGCTTGTAAAATCGCTGCCTTATCCGTGGTAAGCACCTGATCGAGCCATATATCCTCAAAGCTTACAATCTGTGTCATAATACCATCGGGAATCTCCATGAAAAAATCCCTGAACATGTCCTTAGCAATCTGCATCTTTTCCCCTTGACCTTCAATCAACTCAGACATAGAGCCACTGCGGTCAAGCACAACTGTTACAACTGGAACATCTGAAATACTTGCTTGCTGAGGACGCTTATAAACGGCCTTGTAGGTGTTTCCCAAACGGGCTGCAATGGCTGCAAATACATTATTAAGTGCATTCTGGTCTTGGGCTGAGTAATATTTCCCCTCTGAAATAGTAGCAAAATCAACCAGATCCGAGCCTTCCTTTTTAACACCTTCATCGTCATCGTTAACCGGTTCACCCTGTTCATCCTTTGGTGGCTGTGCTGAGGGAGCATGTTCCTTACCAAACCCAATAGCATATATAGGGATTTTGGCGGTAAGTATGTCCTCCATTACTATGCTTTTATCGGTCAAACCTCCGGCTGCTGGCTCATTTTTCCCATCAGTAAAAATAACAAGTGTGGGACGTTGCTCGTCCTTAAGAAGTTCTAGTCCCATGACTGTTGCATCGTACAGTGCAGTAGATCCACCTTTAGTAACACTATTCAAACTGCTGATTACCTCAGCTTTTGTAGTTCCAGGAAGCTTTCGTGCAGTACTGTCGAAATCTATTACTTGGATGGTAGAGTTATCCGGCAAACCCTGGACAAATAATTTCGCTGCATCTACTGCCGGTTGCATCTGATCTCCCATGGAACCTGAAGAATCTAGGAGCAAAACAACACTAGGGGGAATATCAAGTTTTTCGATGGATAAAAGCTCTACAGACTCGCCATTTTCCTGAATTTTGATGTCTTCCTTTGTTAGAATAGGGTTTTTATTCAAGCTGTCAAATAGTAAGAATGAAAGGCTTACCTGATCCCCCTGCTCATTTGGTGTGTCTAGAAAGGTCATACCATGTTCATCTGTTCCCACTTTTATATCAGCAGTTTGAGAAAAGATTGAATTGATATTTGAAGCCATATCCACCACCGTCAACTCACCTTCACTAACAGGAATGAGCCTTGCATGGCTGGTAGTGTTCAATATATCAGAGAAAATGTTCAGGTTCCAATATCCGGTGGGTAGCCAGAACAATGTGTCACCTTCCGGTGTCTGGTCTCCGTAAATCTCTTCTCCATCTTCGACTAAATCAGGATGAGATACAAGAAGTGTAGTGTGATTGTTAGCTGATACGATAGGTACACTGACGGAACCATAAGGGACCCCTTTAACCAGCAGCGCTCCCATATTCTCACCATATTCTACAGGATTTAAATCAGCAACTTCATTTAGGGTGAAGGATACTGTTATCGCTTCATTGTAGACTAAGAATGACCAACTGGTGTCGCCAGGTTCCTGAGGTATATCATCTAGTGTAAATACTCCACTTTGATTAGAACCTGCTACAATAGAGTTAATATAACTAACATCTCGATTATAGCCACCTGAGTTGTATCCGCCTTGTGCATACAATATAACTTCATCTCCATCTTCTGCACCAGTTATAGAGACTGTCATACTTTGCAGTCGATTACCACTATGTCTAGTAGTAAAAAAAGTGGGCTGATCTGCTAAGCCTGTAGCATCTATTGTTATAGTCTCACCCACTTTGAGGCACTGTTCCTTGTATAGATCGATGCTGAAATTGGTTTCAGATTGTGTAATTTTTCCCCACCAGGCAAAGCCACCCTCCTCAATAGTAAATACAATTTCCTCAGCAGGAGCCGAAAGAATTTTACCACCTAAATCAAGAATATATTTTTCAATGTGAAGCATAGCATCCGCTGCTTCGTCTGTCATCTCCATAACCCAGTGCTCACCACCAGCATTATGTTTTGTCAAGCGGAAACTTTCGTTTATATAGGAAAATTCACCTTTACCATAGTCATATGTCACATCATTATATTGGTCCTCACTTCCAAGAGGATCAAACAAAGGATTCTCCGTTAACCAGTTCCCTTGCTTCAATGGATACTTTGTATTAA
>JAAZEK010000525.1 GCA_012512335.1 Clostridiales bacterium
AGCTGTCAGCTCATAAACCTGATACCTTTCATGAAGCATTGCAATTAGTTTGGCTGATACACATAGCTTTCCTATATGAAAAACGCTTCGCTATGGCACTAGGCAGACTAGATCAGTATCTTTATCCCTTTTATCTGGAGGATGTATCCAGAGGAAGACTTACAAGAGAACGTGCAACACAGTTAGTTGAATGTACCTTATATAAGATCGTAGAGACTAAGCGGTTTAATGAGCATTTAATTAATTTAGGTGCGGATGATGTTGTTAACATCGCAATTGGCGGAGTAACTCGGGATGGATCTGACGCAACAAATGAGCTTTCCTATATTATCCTTGAAGCAGTTAAAAACTGTAATATCCCTGGACCTAATCTTTCAGCAAGAATGCATAGGGATACACCAGAGGAGTTTTGGGATAAATGCTTGAATGTAATAGGAACAGGTTTAGGTTATCCTGCTCTAATGAATGACGAAATAAACATCCCTGCCCTAGCTCGCTACGGCTATGACATAGAGGACTGCAGGGACTATTGTATGGTAGGCTGTATTGAGAACTTTATGCCAGGAAAGCAGCCAGCCTGGTCAGACGGTAGATTTAATTCTCCAAAATACCTGGAGCTTGCACTTAACAATGGTATATGTATGCTAACTGGAGCCCAATTAGGGCCTATGACAGGTGAGCCATCTGATTTTAAAACCATGGATGATTATTTAGTTGCAGTAAAGAAGCAGATGGAATTTGGGGCAGCTGAATATGTGGCACTGTTTCGAAATGATAATGATCGTTACAATAGACAGATATACTCTCAACCTTTTCTCTCATGTTTTTGCAATGATTGTATTGAACGAGGACTTGATATTTGTGATGGTGGAGCCATATACCCATCGGTTCATGGAGCGGCATGTATGGGGATAGCAACCGTAGCAGATTCACTTGCAGCTACAGAAAAGCTTGTATTTATAGATAAGAAATTATCGCTTTCACAGCTAAGGGACATATTGGCAAGTAACTTTGAGGATCATGAAGAAATACAAAGAGAACTAAAAGCCTTGCCAAAATACGGGAACAATGATGATTTTGTGGATAAATATGCTCGTATGTATGTGGATATCCATGCAGAAATCTTTTCTATATATAGGACCAGAGATGGAGGTGGCATTTATATTGGTATTGCGTCGAATATCAGCAATATCGGTGCTGGTAAGGAGGTTGCTGCAACCGCAGACGGAAGAAGAAATGGCATGCCCTTAAGTGATGCAGCGTCGCCTATGCATGGATGCGATAAGAATGGAGTTACATCAGTTGTAAACTCAAGCTCAAAACCAGATTTTAGACAGGTAGCATGTGGAACAGTGTTAAATCAAAAATTTAGTCCAGGCATGTTTGCCAGCCAGGAAAAACGGGATAAGATCAAGAGCTTAATACAGGTATATTTTGAGAAGGGTGGACAAGAAATGCAAATCAATGCAGTCTCAAGAGAAATGCTAAAGGATGCCACGAAATATCCTGAAAAATATTCAGATTTAGTTGTCAGAGTTTCTGGTTTCAGTGCTTACTTTACTAAGCTTGATTCGACTGTACAGCAGGATGTTTTGGCTAGGACGGAGCATGCAAATGTCTGATATGGGATTCGTTAGTGATTTGCAGCATTTTTCCACAGGAGATGGGCATGGGATACGCACTACAGTTTTTATGCAGGGATGTAATTTGTCCTGTGAGTGGTGTCATAACCCGGAAACCATAGATATAAATGGTAGCTTGTTATTCTACGAAGCACTTTGTGTAAACTGTAGGAAGTGTGAAGAAATATGTCCTAGTAATGTTAACAGCTTTGTGAACGGTAAACACCTTATCAACAGAAACCGTTGTAAGCTTGTTGGAAAATGTGAACAAGTATGTCCTCAAAGTGCTCTCAAAGTGAGTGGAAAACAGTATAAGCTTAGTCATGTAATGAATTACATTTTGGAAGACATTGATTTTTATAAGAAATCTAACGGTGGTGTAACTATTTCAGGGGGAGAGCCATTACTTCAAATTGATTTTTGCGTGAAGCTTGCAAAAGCATGTTCTGAAAATGATATTAATGTTATAGTAGATACAGCAGGCAATGTGCCCTTTGAATACTTTCAACGGATCATGCTCTACACTAAAACGTTCTTCTATGATTTTAAGGCTAATAGTGAAGAGGGATACAGAGAAAAAATTGGTGGAAGTTATAAACTAATATTGGAAAACCTCAAGGGGCTGATTGCTAAGAGCTGTGATGTAGTTGTTCGGATACCCATTATTCCGGGACATAATGATACAGTAGAATATATGAAAAAAACAGCAGAGATTCTTAAAAATATAGGTGCTGAGAAGGTTCAATTGTTGCCATTTCACAGACTAGGTACAGCAAAGTATAAAGCCCTGGGCAAGGAATACTTTTATGCAGAAACTAAGCCAGTTTCTCAAGAAAAATCAAATGAGTTACTTAGTGTTCTCGAAAGCTATGATTTTGTTTGTAAGATTGATGGGTAGTTTTGAATTAAAAGATAAAGAGGAAATTAAGTACATAGAGGTGAATGAGTAAAGTGTAATATAGTACAAATTTTATCAGGGGGTTTTAGTGTGGAAAAAGCAAAAGCAGCAGTTTATACAGGAGTTAATAAACCATTTGAAATTCGAGAATTTGAAGCTGGTCCAGCACCAGAGGGCTATGCAAAAATCGAACTCATAGCCAGTGGTATTTGTGGTACCGATGTACATATTCAAACAGGGCGACTGGGAATTGAACCGCCAAAAATCATCGGACATGAATTTATAGGCAAGGTAGTAGAAATATCTTCTTCTGATTCTAAAGAATATCAGATAGAAGAAGGTGACAATGTAATTGTTGTGATAGCTTCCCCATGTGGCAATTGCTTGCTTTGTAAGAATGGTGACGATGCCAATTGTGTGAATATGGGTGTGACAAATGGAGGGGATCCATATGAGAAGCCACATTTTCATGGTGGATACGGATATTATAATTATACACCAATAAAAAATCTTGTGAAAATATCAAATGATATTGACCCAAAAATGGCAAGTGTATTTGCTTGTCCAGGGCCAACAGCGATACATGCCTTCAAATTAGCTGACCAGGCAGGCTTTGATGTCAAAGCGGTAAATGTGGCTGTTGTACAAGGAATAGGTCCTGTTGGAATTTTTGCAATAGCTTATTTGGCATCATTAGGTATTAAGAACATTATTGCTATTGCTAATAGTAATGACCGAAATAAAGTTAACTTGGCTAAGAAAATGGGTGCAACGGATGTTATTACTCTAAGTGATACATCTAAAGAAGATATCATTGAACATATTAATAAACTTAGTAATTCATTAGGTGCAGATCTTGTGTTTGAAGGATCTGGAAATCCAAAAGCTATTCCCCTTGGTATGGAGATACTTAGGAACAGGGGAATTTACCTGGTTCCAGGACAATACTCAAACAGTGGGGCTATCGAAATTCAGCCACAAGTGATTACATTTAAAGCCCTTCAAATCATCGGTTCATCCCAGTATTCCTTAAGTGATGTAAGAGACTATCTAAACTTTTTGCAGGAAAATGATCAGCTTCATGATACAATCCTGTCTCTTGCAACAAGCTATAAGGTCGAGGATATAAATAAAGCTTTTGACGATATAAAAGCCCGAAAAAACATAAAGACTGTACTTGTAAAAGACATGTAGGGGCTTAATACAGGACACGAGATGCATGTAGTGGCAGACGACTCTGTCTGCTTAATACCAACATAGATAAAAAACACTTAATTGTAACATATTAAGTGTTTTTTAATTCGCGTTCTGTTTTTTAATCTTAATTCCTTATCAACTCTAGCTGTTATGTATAGCTAAATTACTTCTAATTCTGCTGCCTTGTTAATCTTGGCTATAGATTCCTTAATCGCATCGATTAACTCAGTTTTTTCATCTGGTAATTTAGAACCCATGTCTTGCAGATGAACTTTAGCTCTATCAACTCCGAGTTCACCCATGGATTTGATAGCTTCTAGCTGCACTTTCTCATCATTGTCTCTTAATAGCATTACCAAAATGTTAAAAGCATCATCGTTTCTCGAAGTCCCTAATGCAGCGGTAATTCTAACTCTAGTATCACTTTGTCCTTTTTCCAGCATCTTCTGGATTTTTGTCCAATTTTCTCGTTTGATTAACCTGGCAACTTTTTTCTCTTCTTTTACATTCATATTATACCTTCTTTCATTTTATAATATTTTCATGTATAATACTTATCATGGCAAGCGATAGTGTGACTATTAATAATTAGGTATAGTTAACATGTGTTAAGTATATGTTAACATGGTAAATAATCAATGTCAATAAAAAAGGGAGAAATTTATGGATATAACTGAACGCTTTCTACAACAGACTGTAATCTTTTCTTTACTAGTGATAGAAAAGATAAATAAGCAGTTGCTTAAAACCTATAAAGAAGATTTAACTTCATCAGAGTTTTACGCGTTACTATCAGTCTATTACTTTGGTGACATGAAAATGACTGCTTTTGCAGACAATCTTGGAATAAAAAAGCAACAAGCAACAAGAGTTATCAACGACCTAGTTAAAAAAGGCTATATACAAAGAATATATGATGAATCAGATCGCCGTGTTGTCTTGATTAGTCTTACTCCGGAAGCTAAAATGTACTTAAACGGATACACTGCTAAAACCATAGGAATGGTGAATGATTCCCTTGAAGGTTTTAATAAGAGTGAGATAGAGGAACTTCAAAATGCGATAAAGACCATAAATAGACTACTGCCCAAGATCAAGATGGCTTGAATGTAGATTCTTTTTAGGAGGGTGCAATGAAACTATTACTAGTTGAAGACGATAAAACCATTGCTTTAGGTCTTGAATATTCATTAACTCAAGAGGGTTTTGAAGTGACTATCTGCTATGATGCAAAATCAGCACTGTGCAAAATTCTAGACATGCAATTTGATATAGCTTTGCTAGATATTACCCTTCCTGACGGTAATGGTTTTGAAATTTGCAGAAAACTTAAAGAAAAAGACGATACACCGGTAATCTTTATTACTGCCAGAGATGATGAGGGCAGTGTCGTAATGGGATTGGATATAGGTGCAGACGATTATATTACAAAACCCTTTAGAATCAGAGAGCTTCAATCTAGGATACGCTCAGTACTTCGTCGAGCTCAAAAACAATTAAATGAAGATAATATATTTCAATATGGAAATGTTGTAGTTAATATTACAAAGGGAAAGGTCACAAGGGATGGTAATGACGTTTTCTTGACTGCTCTGGAGTATAGACTCCTTCTCACCCTAATAAATAATGAAGGACATGTGTTAACCAGAAATCAACTTATTGAGAGTATCTGGGATGTTTCAGGTGATTTCGTAAATGACAATACCCTCACTGTCTATATAAAACGCTTACGTGAAAAAATTGAAGATGACTCTCAAAATCCTCAGATTATTAAAACAGTTAGAGGAATGGGTTATCAGATATAATCGTCATCCTAGATAAAATGAAGGATATTAGGGATTCTAGGTATCTAATTAGGAGTTTAAGTTGTTAGGTGGTGGAAAAGGTGTCATTTTTTCGGAATCGAGAAATAAGAACATATACATTAATATTGATA
>JAAZEK010000526.1 GCA_012512335.1 Clostridiales bacterium
AAAATGAAGGGCTCAAGTATTGCAGATATCATGGCACTGGCCAATAAGGTGTTTCCCTGCATCACAACTGACCTTAGCAACGACCAATTGTTAAACCTTGGTATAACAGCTTTAACTTCTGACTTAGGTACCATCGAACAATATCGAATACCATTAGATGGCAAATATAAGGATGCTTGGGTTCGGAAAATGCTTGTATTGATACCAGATTTAGAAGCCAACAGACAGGAATTGCATAAAATTATATACGGAGAATGAGTTAAGCTCATATTCTAAAGTAAGGTGTGTGATATAGTGAATATTTGTTTCAAGGGTGCAGTTAAAGGTGTTACAGGTTCTTGCCACATTATCGAGTTTGGTGACAAGCGCCTAATGCTTGATTGTGGTTTGTTCCAAGGCCGAGATGAGGAGCTGAATTATCAAGGTTTTGATTTTGATTCTGCAGACATTGATTATTTGCTCCTAAGTCACAGTCATATTGATCATAGCGGTAGAATCCCATTGTTGGTAAAACATGGATTTAAAGGTAGCATTTACTGCTCCAAGCCCAGCTACGACTTATGTGAAATAATGCTGCTAGATAGTGCGCATATTCAGGAAATGGAAGCTGAGTGGGCGAACAGAAAAGCCAAACGTGCAGGGCAAAAACAGGTAGAACCACTTTACACCAAAGAGGATGCGAATAAAAGCTTAAGTTACTTTAAAACTGTGTTATATGAGCAGGTAATTAGAATAGATGAAAATCTGACGGTTCGTTTTCACGATGCAGGTCATCTTTTGGGTTCATCCATCATAGAAATTTGGATTAAGGATGGAGAGGACGACGTCAAAATTGTCTATTCAGGTGATTTAGGAACCAAGGAAAAGCCTATACTAAACGATCCTACAATCATAGAGACTGCTGATTATGTAATTATGGAAGCTACTTATGGTAATCGTGTACACGAGCATGTAGACCGAAAAGAGGAAGAGCTTCTAAACATCATCCTGAAGACTATTATTCGTGGCGGAACTGTTGTAATACCAAGCTTTGCCGTGGGACGTACCCAGGAAATTATTTATGAGTTAAATAAGTACTATGAGTCACATCATGAAGAGCTTTTGAGCAAAACACAATTGCTTCATAACATACCAGTATATGTTGATAGTCCTTTAGCAGTGAGGGCTACGGGAGTGTTTCAAAGAAACGCAGGTGTATTCGATGACGAAGCCCGTGCTCTATTAATGAAGGGCGACAACCCTCTAGCATTTACAAATCTGCACTTTACCCAAAGTGTTGAGGACTCCAAAGCATTAAATTTTTCAGAAGAGCCTAAAATTATCATTTCTTCTAGTGGTATGTGTGAGGCAGGCCGTATTAAGCATCATCTGAAGCATAATCTTTGGAAGAAAACTAGCAGTATTGTATTTGTAGGTTACCAGGCAGAAGGAACCCTAGGGCGACGAATTCGAGATGGTGCCCGAGAAGTGAAGATATTTGGGGATCAAATTCATATAAATGCAGAAGTATATTCAGTTGAAGGATTTTCCGGCCATGCGGATAAAATCGGTTTGATGGACTGGTTGAAACATTTTAATACTAATCCCAAGGTGTTTATTGTGCATGGAGAAGATGAAGCAAAAAATGACTTCGCTAAGGAAGTGCAAGAGACTTTAGGGCTCAAATGCATTGTTCCAGAATACAATCATGTTTATGAAATCAAGAAGAGACAAATAGAAGAAATTAGAGAACCAAGGTTTACACCTGAAAGCCCAGTTAGCGAAGAACGGATTACTGAGCTGTTAAGTGGCTTAGAAGAGTTAAAAGAGCTCTTTGAGAATACTCTGAAGCAAATTGAAGGGCGGGTCAGCAACGATCCGAATGACCCTATAACCATGGCCAAATATAGTCAGATTAATAACATATTGTTGCACTTGGAAAGTGACTTTGTGGACTTAAGCATGTTGAGCGGGAAGTAGGCAAGCTATATATTTCATATGAATCCTATTGAAAATACGTCAATATTATATTACAATTAACGAGTTAGATTTTGACGATTATTGTAACAGGGAGACAGATATGATCGATTTTGATAAGGAATTACGTAAGTTTCAATTTTTAGATTTGGATGAGGAGTTTTTAGACTTACAGAATGAATCATCCGTAATCATAAAAGCATTTGAGAAAACTTTGAATCGTTTTGGAAAAGAACAAGGTAAAACGAATTTACATCTGGAAGAACTCACAGGGCAAATAGAAGAAGAACTAGATAACAACACAGATGTTGAACAACTGAAAAAGGAGCTTTCTTTTGTTGAAGATGAAAAATGGAAGCTAGTCAATGGTTTTATAGCAATATTGGATCAAATTGAAGACCTATATCGTTTTTCTGCAAGTAGCAGTGAAGAAAGTTGGTCCAAGCAGCATGAGCTGTTATGGAATAACATCAGTAATGAACTTTTGTCTATTGGAATCATGAAAATCGAAGGAGAGAATGCTCAATTTAACAAAAATCTTCAAATTCCAGTAGAAGTTCGTAATAGTCCCGAATATGAAGATGCCATTGTGCTGGAGGTTTTACGATGTGGCTATGTATATAAAACCAATGTCTTACGAAAGGCAAAAGTAGTTGTAAACAAGATTAATGAAAGAGTAGTTGTTAATAAGATTAATGAAAGAGTGCTTGTCAATAAGACTGATGAAAAAGTTATAACCATCAATAGAGACAATACGGGGGAATAAGATTATGAGCAGAATATTAGGAATTGACTTGGGAACTTCGACATCAGAAATTGCTATTTTAAAAGAGGGATTACCTCATGTAATACCAAACCACTTAGGTGAATACATAACCCCGTCTGTTGTTGGTTTATCAGATGAAGGTGAGATTATAGCTGGATCAGAGGCGGCAGAGCAGCTTCTCCTAAAGCCTGAAGATACTGTTATGGAAGTCAAAAGACTTATGGGCAGCGACACAAAGGTTACTATGGGCGGTGAAGAATATACACCTCAGGAAATTTCCTCCTACCTCCTGGAATATCTTGTACAATGCGCAGAAGAATATATTAGTGAGAAGATTGAACGAGCAGTAATAACTGTTCCTGCTTATTTTTCTGATACCCAGCGAAAAGCCGTTGTTGAAGCTGGAAAGCTGGCTGGTATCAAGGTCGAACGGATTATCAATGAGCCGACAGCGGCATCACTTGATTACGGTATCGATCATATGGAGGAATGTAAAAATATTTTAGTGTACGATCTTGGCGGAGGCACCCTGGATGTTACAGTTCTGGAAATGTTCGACGGTGTTTTAGAAGTTAAGGCCAGTAGTGGCAATAATCGACTAGGTGGAAAGGATTTTGACAATAGCTTGATGGACTATTGCCTGGAGAGATTCCACTCAAAGTATGGGATAGATATTACTGATGACAAAAGGGCCATGATGCGTCTGAAAAAAGAATGTGAAAAATGCAAAATAGCCTTAAGCACTGATCAGGAATATAGCATTGTATTGCCTTTCTTCGCGGAAGCTAATGGGAAACCTGTTTCGCTGGAAGAGGAGATTGACAGGCAACTCTTTGAGAACCTTATCAAAGCTCATATTGATTCAACAAGAGAACCTATTCAAAGGGCTTTGCATGATGCCAAACTGAAAAAAGAAGATATTGATCTGATATTGCTTGTAGGTGGTTCGACTCGTATTCCTTATGTTAGGGATTTTATTGAAGCGGAGCTAGGTAAGGCTCCGGGACTTTCTCTTGTAGATCCGGATCTCGCTGTAGTGAGAGGAGCAAGCATCCAAGCGGGCATATTAGAAGATGAAATTTCCGCCGAAGACGGTATTATGATCACGGATGTGTGTCCTTATACTTTAGGCGTCTCGGTTCTAGGCTATGTAGGTGGGATTCCAAATGATGATGTATTCGATGTGATAATTCCAAGGAATACCACAATCCCAGTGACTAAGGAGAAAATTTATGGTACCGCATCAGATGATCAAACAGCGGTTGAAATAGATGTTTATCAGGGAGAGAACAAGAAAGCATCTACCAACAATTCTTTAGGAAGTTTCCTTCTTGATGGAGTTCCCCCGGCACCAGCATTTCAGCAAAAGGTCAAAGTTGGGTTTAGCTATGATGCTAATGGGATTTTGCAGGTAGAAGCTACGATTGTCAGCACTGGGAAAAAAGCTGACATTACCATAGAAACCACTGGAGTAGATATGTCAGAAGAAATTGATTTAAGTGGTTGGAAGGATGTACCGGGTTCTCGCGGCTATCGTGCTGTCATAAACAAGGCCGAAAAACTACTGAATCAGGAAGAAGCTGGTATTTATGAAATTGACATAGATTCTCTTATCAAGCAAATCAAAAGAGGCTTACTGAAGGGTGAGAAGAAAGAAGTCCTTGATGAATATAAGGATGAGCTTTTTGAAATCCTGTACGATTTGGAGGACGATGAATGACCTCCGGACTGTCAATATATTATTATAATATGGGGCTGGCATATTTAAAGAGAAATTATGTTTCCATAGCTGTGGAAAACCTGAAAAAGGCGGTACACTGGGACCCTGGAAATCACATTGCGTGGAATCTATTAGGTTTATCTTATTATAGAGCAGGCCAAATCCCCATGGCGAAACATTGTTGGCTGGAGAGCACTAAGAATAGCAAACCTGTAGAGCTATCTTCTGATTTGCAGCTAGATGGGCGTTATTATTTAAACCTACTTGAGGATGGCGGGAATGATACCATTGCCAATCTGTCTAAGGCTATTGAATTGGCTGAACAGGGTGAGTATAAGGCTTCTCTCCGGCAACTCAATCTCAGCACTAGCAGTACCAACAATGACAACAGTACTAACAGCACCAACAGCACTAGCAGTGACGGGCTCACAAAAGAGAATTATTTCGAGTCTCCGCAGCTGCTTAGTTATATAGGTATATTAGAGTATTTGTCAAAAAATAAAAAGCAAGCCAGAGCACACTGGTTGTTAGCTTCACAGCTTGATAAAACTGAAAAAAGGCCAATCCGATACTTGGAATATACTGAAAAGATGCCCAACTGGTTACAGAGAAGACTTGAGACAATATGGTCGGTTATAAAGAAGAGGTTTGGGAGGAAGAACTCGAAATGAAAGATTATTACAGCATTCTGGAAATATCAAAAGATGCTCCAAAAGTAGATATAAAAAAGGCTTATTTTCGTATGATCCGAAAATATCCACCGGACAGAAAGCCTGATGACTTCAAGAAGGTACGGGAAGCATATGAGATTCTCTTTGACGAGCATACACGAAAAGAATACGATTCTATTGACAGTATGCCTATCATAGTGAAAACATATTACAACAGCGGGAAACAGGCAATGGCTGAAGGTGACTACGAGAGTGCAGTGCAGCGATTGAAGGAAATTACCAAGGTATATCCAGATTTTACAGTAGTAAACAGTCTTCTAGGAGATGCTGCACTGGAAAATGGGAACAGTGGCACAGCCGTTCAGATATTTAAGAAATTAGTAGATCAAGAACCTGAAAATGCAAGCTTTTCAGGCAAACTGGCTCAGGCTTATCTAGAACGAGGTTGGCAAAAGAAAGCCATTGAACAGTTTAATATTGCTTTGTCATTGGATGAGGACAATGTATCTTTATGGTGTGATCTTATAGAAGCCCACTTTCAGAATGATGACATAGATCATGCAATAAAAATTGGCTGGACTGGAATAGAAGTTAGCAAAAGGAATGACTGGGACAATTTACCTATATGTAACATCCTCATACAACTCTGCTTGAATAGGGGTAAGACTGATAGTATAGGAATGGTTCTGCAGGAGATTAGACTATCAGCATCAAAGTATTCAGATGAAAAAGACAACATAGCCTGGCTTCTGGCAAGCATTGCAAAGATGATGC
>JAAZEK010000054.1 GCA_012512335.1 Clostridiales bacterium
ATTTGTCATCATTGTTGCATCAAAGTCCGCTCAATGGTGGATACGAATAGGTAAACATCAAGCACTGTCTGTAATTCATCTTCTTTTTCCTGTACCAAAGTCTTTATCTCATTCCACAGTTCTTCAGCCCTTGCCTTATCTTCCTTTGCGTTTGCCTCATATATCTTAGCTAGACGGATGCAGATTTCCTTATGTATTTCCAAGTAGCGCCAGGAGTTTCGAATACACTTATCAATAGTTCTTAAATTCCTATCTATAATCGGAGCAAAATCTTTAATCAAACTAATAACTGACTGGGCAGTTTTACTTACTTCCTCTATTGAATCACTATCTTGTATTGCAGCATTATCTTGTACAAGGTCCTGCAAGTCTTGGAATAAATCCGATAGACTAGACAGATACTCAGATACTAATAGGCTGTCTTCTCCAAAAGCTCCTCTGAAGTATTCTTCTTGTATTGCTTCAAATGGCAGCTCACGGTTCCACAGAGTTCTGCCCATTACATGCATCCCTATACCAGTGGGGAAAAATGCCCGCTGAGTTTGACAGCTGACAAAACCATTTAAGCCTATGTTTCTCAAGTTCTGCAGATCCTTATGCAATATTTGGGAAATGTTTTGATAGCCAGGATCACTATAGTGAGCCCACATGTAGTGATAGTCAAAATCAAAGCTATCTCCTTCAAATTTGGCTTGCCAAGCTTTTAAGAAGGATAGATTTTCCTCTACACTATTTGGAAATTTGCACTTGTTACGTTCAAAGGACGGAATTGCAGGGATATCCTTATCCGTAGCAAAGGTACTCCTGTATGTTCTGGTAATTGGTGCATACATCATGGTGAAACGATCTGGATTGTTAATTTCTAGTTGTTGAGGTGGCCATAGCAGGTCCACATAGATTAGAAAAACTATTTTTCGTTCAATTTTCTTTTCTGTAAGCAGTTCATCCAACTCATTAAGCATCATTACATAAAAGTCGGAAGGGATCGCAACCTGGCAATTGTCACATTCACATTGGTTGTTAGTCCCGTCTGCCAGCCAGAAATGTAGCAAGTCTACTTGTGGATGTTCTATAAGGTATTCAGCTATAGCTTCCGTTACTATCTTCCTAACATTATCATTGGAGTAACAGAGATTTGTGTTAAGAGCAACACCTTTCCAAAGTTCTCTTTTCCCATCTACCTCAGCTAATATATTTTTTATATCATCTGAGAGTTCGACGTCCTGGGCCTTCCATTCAAGACCAGGAATTCCAAAGGGCTCACAGGTCCAGCCATGACCCACTGCATGATGGATCATACCCCGTTTCTCCAGCTCTTTTCCTGCCATAGCAACATATTCTCTTGCTTGTTCTACTGTGAAGGACTCTGGCTGTTTCGTGGGATTGTTCATATGAGAGTAATAACGATCGAAAAAGGTAAAGGCTTCTCTAAATTGAAAGAAATAGCTATTAAAGCCAACCTTGGGAGCCCAATCAATAATATCTTTGATATTCTCATAGGAGTTAGCTCCCTCTATACATATACCACGATGGCGATATGAAGGTTTCTCAGCTACAGAAGAGTTCAAGTCTTTTATTCCAAGCTTCGGAATACTTTCTCCATTAATTCCGGGGCGCACCCAATTGCATCCAACATCGCTTAGAAAACGATAAACCGCTAGCAATACACTACGTGGGTTAATGCCCACAATTACACCGTTACCTGCTTCTACTTTAATGTAGATAGCATCATCAAATTCTTCATCAGGTACATTCTTTAAGTCTTCAATTGTGGAATTTTTCAGTCCAGCCAATTGATCGAGTATGCCCAGTTGGATAGATGGCACTTTGTCATCCTTAACCGTGTTGCCTGAACAGATAGCTATTTCTTGTGCTGGTTGCAAGATTTCACCTAAATATTTTGTCAGCTCCTCTGCTGCAAAGTCGATAGTTGGGTTTTCACTAAATTTAATAATTCTCACTTTTTGCTCCCACCTTCCATATAGTCTTCACTAAAGCTTTTCTGTTTCTTAAAAACTCCTAAATATAGTATTCTACCTAGAGGTCTACAATCCTTTGTAATAATCAGTTATTTGAACTCAAACTATGTATGTACAAATATGTAAATTCTACATACTAAATTACAAAGACTTTTCAATCATGCTAAAGTAAAATGGAAAGTAGCATCTATAAGATGGATGCAAATTACACGGAGGTGCTATGAATGACAAAAATACGAATGGGAATCATTGGTTGTGGCGGGATGGCAGGTAGTCATCAAAATGCATATTCTGAGTTATCTGATATTATGGAAGTAACTGCAACTTGTGATATTGTTCTGGATAGAGCTCAAAAAGCTGCTGAAATGGTTGGAGCTCAACAAGTAGTTACGGATTATAAAGAAATGGTCGATAATGTAGACGCTGTACTTATTTCCCTTCCCCACGACCTACATCATGAATGTGGGATGTTCTTCTTAAAAGCAGGCAAGCATATATTAATGGAAAAACCAATGTGCAACACAGAAGAAGAATGTATAGAGTTAATAGAAACAGCTGAGCAAGAGAAATTAGTACTGATGACAGCATATCCAGTACGTTATTGGCCTGTTGTTATGAAGATGAAGGAATTAGTGGATTCCAAAACCTATGGTGAAGCATTCCAGATGTCTATATGGACAGAGCAATTAACAAAATATCACGAAGGTCATTGGGCTCTATCAGCTAAAAGACTTGGTGGTGGGCAATTTTTCAGTCATGGCTGCCATTATGTAGATCTACTACTTTGGTTCATGGGAAAACCAGTTAAGGGATTCCATATGGGAACTAACTTTGGAACACCTTGGATGGAAAAGGAAGGAACAAGTAATGCTGTAATTGAATTTGAGAACGGTGCTTTAGGCTATCACTTCGGTACCTGGGGTGCAAGAGGTACTCGTCTTGGTTATAGCTTCCATGTCCACTGCACGGAAGGCATGCTGGAATATAGTAGAGTTGACGGTGTAGGCAAATTATATTTCCACAGTCAGATGAATCCAGAAAAAGCAAACATGGATACAAGCTCCAAAACAGAGGTTATTATGGTTGAGGATGATACTACCAAGAAGACTCAGTACGAGACTCGTCACTTCCTGGAGTGTATCATAAACAACACCAAGCCATTGACAGACGGTCCGTCGAGTTTACAAGGCTTACGTGCGATTTGGCGTATGTATGAAGCTGAAGAGCAAAACAAAATAGCTGATTTAAGAGGTCTGGGTGTAGAAGAAGACTGGAAGAGTGTTTAACCTCTAGCCCTCATAGAACGCGAATATTCAGAAGGAGACATACCAGTTTCCTTCTTAAAACATCTAGAGAAATAGTGCAGGCCACTGTAAGCAAGCTGATCCGCAACCTCTGTAAAATTGAGGTTTTCTTCTCTTATTAGCTTCTTGGCCTGCTCTATCTTCTGCTTGTTGAAATACTCCTTAAGACCAAGACCAGTAACCTCCTTAAATGTTTTCATAAGAGCAGCCCTACTGACAGCAAAATTTTCACATATTTGTTCCACTGTTAGATTTTCGGATACATTTTCTTTCATGTATCTTATTACTCTGGCAGTTAATTCTGCGTCTTTGTTATCTTCGTTTATATGAGACAGGTTACCGTAATCTCGTATTTTAACGCCTTTACGAATAAATGAAATTAGAAGAATCTCCAGATAGTTTTTAATCAATTGCTCACTAGCAAAAGGTGCATTTTTGTCTTTGTTTGGACGACTCATTTGCGGCGAATCAGCAGGCGGATCAAAGGCTGCGTTTCCTTCTGCCCTAAGTTTTGATAATAGCATCTGCTCTTCTTTATCTACCCGAAATGTTTTGCTATTGAAAAATTCCATACTTGGTGAATTACAGTCAAAAGAAACAATAAACAGGTTCGGGGCGGTATTGTTATCCGCCCGACCTGCATGAAATTCATTGGGTTTATAAAATGTAATATCCCCTTGGCTCAATTTGGCTTGGTAACTGTCTGTATAAATCTCTACATTTCCTTTGTCAACATATACAAACTCCCAGAAATCGTGTTTTTCGCCCATGGTATTAAAATCCCTGGCCATTTCTTTATAGAAAAAGGTAATTATATTATGAATGCTTATCTCTTCAACTAAAGGATACCTCTTATAGCGACTCATGCTTACCTCCTGAAGAAATCTTTGGTAAAACTTTCCCTAGTTTTCCACTTCAACCTTACCGTTCAAAATTACCTTTGAGATATTATAATCATCATCTACAACTACGAAATTAGCCTTTTTGCCTGGCTCAATAGTACCCACCTGTTCATCAATCTTAATAGCCCTGGCAGGGTTTCTGGAACAAACCTTAAATACATCCACCATATCAAGTTGAGTATTATTTTTGAAGTTACGTGCAGCCTGGAACATGCGAAGCTTACTACCATACAGTGATCCATTTACCAGATTCACATCTGTATCATCTACTGACCCCGTACAAGCATCTGTAACTGCTACAATATAATCAACTCCGACTGTTTTTACAACTAGCCTACCCATTTCAGGACGTACGTGGATACCTTCACTATCATTAATCAGCTCACAATAAACATTGTCGCAGAGCATGACTGCATCATCAAAGCTAACTTCCTTGGTACCTCCCCATCTACTAGGTGAAATTGAGGTTCCTGTAGCATTTAATATATGAGTGCAAATGCTTACCCCATTATCTACAGCCCAGAACACATCCTCAGGTGATGCTTCAGAATGGCCAATAGACAAGGGTATGCCTGCTGCATGAACGTCAGTGATAAACTCCCTTGCTCCGTCTATCTCTGGGGCTATGGTCCACATGGTAATCAAATCTGAAAACTCATCTAGAAATCGATTATATTCTCTTTTATCTACAGGTCTAATGGTGTGTTTATTGGCTCCATATTTAGGATTCATGAAGGGACCTTCAAAGTGAACATCTACTATATTACCTGGCACATTAGACTCCATTGTTTCTCTTACTTTTCTCATGGCTTGTATAGCACCTTCTTCACCTATATCGTGGAATATGGTGCAGTTTACGGATGTGGTTCCACCTGAAAGTTGAAATCTTGCCATTTTCTCTGGATCTTCATGAGCCCAGACATCGCCACCTGCATGGCAATGAATATCAACAAAACCAGGTCCAACAAATAAACCCTTAGCATCTATAATTTCACAGTCCTCTGGAAGATTGACTTGATTTTTTTTACCAATCTGCTTAATAACGTTATCTTCTACTAGTATAATGCCGTCTTCTAGGATACTATCCTCTAGAACAATATTTGCATTAATAATTGCTTTCACAGTAAACACTCCTCATTTAATATGTTTAAGGGCATTTTGTCACGAATGACGCTAACCCTATTTGTCATCCTGAATGCAATGAAGGATCTTGACTTAAGATTCATTGCTATGCTCTGAATGACGCTTATTTTTGTCACGAATGACAGTTACTTTAACTATAAATACCCCTAATGGTTTATACCAAACTAATAAAGGCGGGCTGACGCCCGCCCCTTATTGGTACAACATAATTTTTGTATAGCTTATTAGCTTAATTGCTTAATACCCAGCCAATTCATTGACTGCAATAGGTGCAGCAATAGCTTCACTTACGTATACAGTTGTTGGCCACAGCTGTAAAATAGAAGATGGAACTAAGGGTGTAACTGGTCCGTATAGTACCAGTCTGGAAATCATCCTCTGCCATGCAGAGTGGGTGCCGCTAGTTGTAATTCCATGCATCTCTAAGCGATATTTAGAATTTTTTACATCTCTTGGACCTATGGTGAAAGCTTTAGGTGGAACACTGGCAAGGTCACCGCTCTGCCCAAAGGTACCATGCAGTGAATTTTGGACGATTGTCAGCGGATGAAGAGTTACAATACGAGAACCCATTTCAATAAACTCTTCCACACTGTCTGTTCCAAATTCGGGGGTACAGGGATCTACAAATCCAACATGACCTGCCCAACCAGGACCACTATAGCAGGCATCCGCTCCACCATTACCTATCTCTTCAATAAGATTGGTATAGTCAGCCGCATTTTCATTGGTAGGATAATGTACATTTTCCATAGGCATACGTAACGATTCATCAATATTATTCACTAGATACTTCACTAATGAATAGCTAAAACCTGCTTCGTATGTGATCGGTGCTATGTTCCCTGCATCATCTGCCCATTCGTCCATAGCAAAAAGATGGACATTTCGGCAGTTAATCCTAAACTGATTAACCAATTCAGCAACCTGTATATAGGAGTAAGGATCGGGGTTAGGTAATATCAATACGCAGGTTTGGTCAAGGTCGTCAGACATTTTCATACGCATAAGAATATCGCCTACATAGAATGCTCCGAAATCTGGAACCACCTTTACCTGACAACCATTTTCATTGGTGTACTCCATGTCTTCTCGCTTAATATTTCGAACCCGATCTAATACTTCTTTGTCCTTAAATGGAATCCATGGTGCTGGATTAAAACTGAATTCGCTCATATTATCTCCTCACTTTCTTATACTTCACTTTGTTCATTATGCTCATAATAGGCTTTAATATATTTCAAACCTTCGACAGTTGCAGACTCGAGAACAGCTTTTCCTAGCTCTGCTGTAGCATATGTAGGATCGCCAAAGAGTCCGGTTTTGGTTTCTTGTAATCCCCAAGTGGAAACAGGGCCCCTAAGAATAGTGTTGCAACGAATTGCGTCTACATTTGTATAAGCAGAGGTATCCACTAGCTCAGGTGCAATATGCAAAATACAAGATGTCTCATATTCTCCACCATGGATGTCACCTTCTGGATCCTTCTTCAGCTCGTTGTATGTTTTCGAAGCAAGGCCTAAAGGCTTTAATGTCATAATATAGACATTATGCTTATCTACAATTTCCCTCATGACGGTTCTAAGTAAACAGTCATGGTTTCCATGGCAGTCAAGCAGTACAATTTTTCTAAACCCTTCTTTTACCAGTGAATCTACTATGTTAAAAATATAGTCCATGAAGGTTCTGGTATCAATATTCGGGCAACCTGGCCATTTTCTAACAATACCCATTGAAAAGCCGTAGTAAATAGTACGCATAACCAAAGCAGGAATACCAGCCTCTTGGCATGCTTTTCCTAATTGATCGCCTGTATATTTGGCGATAATGGCATCTGTTTCTGTAGGCAGATGTGCTCCATGTTCCTCTGTTGTACCAATTGGCAGTATTATAACAGAGTTTTTCTTGATTGCTTCCGCAATTTGATTCGTGTTTTGTTCTCCATAATAAAATGACATGTGATTTCCTCCTTAAATTTTGACTCTTCTAGAATTTTCGAATTAATTTTATTATATGTTAAATATGCCTTTGCATATAAGACAACATAATCTTCTTAGTTTATCTACTTCTCCTTAATCAATCAGTAATAATACAAATTCCTAAATCCTTAATATCTTCCAGTATTGATAAATTCGCTCTTTTATTGGTAACTAAATAAGAAGCAGCACTAACATCTGCAATCTTCAAGAAGCTCTCATGTCCGATTTTAGTATAATCAGCTACTACTATAGTCGTCCGAGACCTTTCTATCATAGTTTTACTTAACTCTGCCTCTTCTGCATGATAAGTAGTAAGACCAGATTGGGGACAAACGCCATCTACAGAAAGAATTACTTTGTCCGCCTTAAACTTGCTAAGCTCCTTTAATGCCAAGTCGCCATATGTAAAGGAATATTGAGGATTGATGCTACCACCTAAAAGCTGAACATGGTAATAGGGAATGTTGGTAAGCTCCATGGCTACAGCTATGGAATTGGTAATGATCTTAAGATTTTTGAAAGTCTTTAGCTCCAAAGCGGTAAAGTAAGTGGTAGTTCCTGCATTTATAAAAATCGTATCCCCATCATTCACAAGGGACACTACAGCTGATGCTATAGATTGCTTCTCTTGCATATTCTCATTTTTTCGCTGTTGGAGATCCATATTATAATAATTTCTCATAGTTTGAACAGCTCCACCAGGAATCCTTTCAAGGTATCCGTTTTTCTCCAACTCAGATAAATCATTTCGGATTGTAACCTCAGAGGTTCCAAATGTCTGACTGAGCTCCGCGACCCGTACCTTACCGGTTCGATTTAGAATTTCCATTATACGATCACGTCTGTCATCCAATTTCAAACCCTCCGACATATGTAAACGTCCCTCCATGCAAGCTGTAATTTAATAATAAGATTTCTACATCAATATTAGCATATTTCGCTTCCGAAATCAATTCGTTAATAAAACGTTAATTATTGCTTTCGACTCGCTTTTTCGGTGAAGCATGGGGATGAAGCACACAATATCGCTCCAATCGTTTTGCAACGATAGGCGTTTTATCGTTGCATTTATTAGAATAATATGTTACTGAAGCACGGGTGAAGCAAGTGGAGGTGGGTGAAGCACAGGGACGGCTCTCATGCTTCAATAACAGCACTCTAAAGCCACTAAAATAGTGGGAAATAATTGCATCTCCAACCTTCATAAACTATAATATGAATTAATCGAACAAGCACTTAACAAATATAAAAAAGGTGGGATAGCGACTA
>JAAZEK010000527.1 GCA_012512335.1 Clostridiales bacterium
ATTCTGAACAACACTGCACAATATCTGTTCAGCCTTATCACAATACCGAGATGTGGCATGAACAATGCTCTATACTTTTTAACCTGGTTCAGATTGCTGCGAACGGTGCGGCACTTCCAAAACCATCGGGGGCAGGATTGTACGGACCGGTCGTTCTCATATCAAAGGCCGACTATAATAAAATTGGTGGTCATAAGAGTGTCCGAAATTGCATTGTGGAAGACATGGCTTTGGGGCAGCGGTTGAGGGATGCAGGTATTCCGTATAGTCTATTTTTAGGTGATAAAGAGATAGCCTTTAGGATGTATCCTGAAGGGATCCGCAGTTTATTTCAAGGCTGGATCAAGAATATCGCAGCATGCGCAGCCAAGACTCCCAAGACTTTGTTTTGGATGGTGTTCTTTTGGATCGCTTCAATGACTTCAGTCCCTATCCATGCAGCACTGTTTGCTTTTTCTGCAAACTTGCCCTGGCTTGTTCTCTATTCAGCGCTGTACATACTCTGGGTGTCGGTCCTTTTCATCCTCTCAAAGAAAGCCGGACGTTTCCATATTCTGCCGATAATCCTTTATCCAATATTGGTTATTGTACTTTTTGTAATATTATCAGTATCGATGGTTAAAAAAATATTTGGTTTAAAGGTAGTCTGGAAAGGACGATCTATCAGGGAGGAGGACTAAACATGCAAGTATTACATCTGCCAAGCATCTGGACTATACTGCTGTGTTTCATTGTTTGGCCTGTGCTTCAATACTCAGCTGCATTTTTTTGTCTGAGCATTCCAGACCGTATATTCAGAACAAATTCAATCTTTTTTCGAACACATAGTTTCGAACGGGAGGGTCGAATTTATGACCAAATATTCAGAGTCAGCAGTTGGAAACACCTATTGCCGGAAGGCAGCATTGCGCCGAAACAGCGAAGATTCGAAAAGAAGCATCTAAACGACTTCACGGAAGAGAACCTAAATAGGTTTCTGTTAGAATCTGCCCGGGCTGAATTGACTCATTGGTTGGCAATCATTCCTTTTTGGCTTTTCGGTTTATTTGTTCCTGCTAAGGTAGTAGGGTATATGCTGATCTACGCATTGCTTGTCAATCTGCCTTGTATCATTGCTCAGCGATACAATAGGCCACGAGTTCAGAGATTGCTCAATAGAATGAAACGTAAGGGTCAAATGATTCATATTATAAAAAGTGAGGTAACTGCGAATGAAACCAGTAATTAAAATCCTTGTAGTAAATGGCAGTCCCAAAGGAGACCACAGCTTAACCCTCCAGCACAGCCTATATATGTTGGGACAGGAAAAGGACGTGGAGTATAAAGTCTTACAGGCAGGTGAAGACTTGTCCAAAATTGACTTTAAGGAATCCTGGCTGGAATCTGCAATAAGTGATATTGAGTGGTCTGATGCCATTATCTGGAATACACCTGTCTACACGATGCTCGTTCCCTGGCAGCTGATCCGTTTGTTCCAATTGATCAAAGAAGCCGGGAGAAATTCGATATTTGAAGGAAAATACGCAACCAGTATGATGACGTGCTTTCATTATTATGACCAATTGGCAGAGGATTGGCTTCGCGGTACGAGCGAAGACCTTGGCATGTCTTATGTTGAAGGGCGAACGGCAGATAATATGGACATGCTCAATAAGACCCATCGATCAAGCATGCGGTTTTTTATGAATGGCTTTGTCAGTTCCTGTCGCAACCGATATCCGGTGGAACGCAAGTTTATGCCTCTACCGGAAATGAAATCACCTCGATTCTCGCCCGGCCAAACCACCGCGGCCCAAGCAGCAGATCCTGATTTGGAGGTACCAAAGCTGAGAACAGTACTGCTGACGGATGAGATCCATAAAGATGGGAACCTGTCCCGAATGCTCGACGTGTTCATGGATGCCTATCCTCATACAATTGAAGTCATAGATATTAATGAATTCCCCTATGAAGCAGGCTGTCACGGATGTCTTAAGTGTGAGTTGGTGGGTGAATGTGACCGCAAGGATGGATTCCAGGAATTCTACCTTAATCTCGTCAATACCTGTGATGTGCTGGTCTTCGGCATGAACATAGAGGATAGATACCTGAAGCCAATCTGGAAGCTCTTTTTAGATCGTACCTTTTCAAATGG
>JAAZEK010000528.1 GCA_012512335.1 Clostridiales bacterium
ACGCACTGCTCCTTGGTGGAGAGTGCCTAAGGTTTCATGTGCAAGAGGAGCACAGTGTAATCCACCGCGAACGGCAATATCATATCGTTCATCTAGCAAGTTAGAAATTTCAGACGAATCTTTATTTTTTAAGTTTATAGTAACAATTCCTGTTTGCTTGGATACATCACAGGGACCATATATTTTAATTTCTCTTATATGTGAAAGTGCTTCCAGAAATAGCTTTCCAAGCCTTCTTTCATGGGAAAGCATTTTTGTTTGACCTTCTTTTAAAATACTCTTTACACCTGCTCCTAGTCCAGCAATGCCTGGTGTATTTAAGGTGCCGGATTCAAACTTATCAGGCAGCATATCTGGTTGGTAGAGGCTTTCCGATTGACTTCCTGTTCCGCCTTGACGAATTGCACGAAGATTAATATTGGGATGTATGTAGAGACCTCCAGTGCCTTGTGGCCCTAAGAGACCTTTATGGCCAGGAAATGCCATCATATCAACAGGAAGCTTAGATAAATCAATGGGAAGGACACCAGCTGTTTGAGCAGCATCTACCAAATATGGAATGCCATGACTTCTAGCGATTTTGCCTATGGCTTCAATAGGAAGAATTGTTCCAGTGACATTTGAAGCGTGAGTGGTGACAATTAGGCGAGTGGCTGGTTGAATTGCCTTTGAAATATCATCAGGATCGATACTGCCATCAGGAGCACAAGGTATTATAGTCAGCTTCAGGCCTTGTTTTTCCATTTCTTTTAAAGGACGTACCACGGCATTGTGTTCCATGGAAGTCGAAATTACATGATCACCTGGTAAGACGCTTCCCTGTATAGCTAAATTTAGGCTGTCAGTAGCATTACTGGTAAAAATGATCTGAAATGGATCATGCAAATCAAATAATTCGCAAAGCATTTCACGTGTGTAGAGTAAAATCTGACCAGCTTCTATGGCCATTTTATGCCCAGACCGGCCTGGGTTAGCTCCATATTTCTCCATGCAATTGGTGACTGCCCGGATTACTTCTGGCGGCTTTGGCCAGGTAGTAGCGGCATTATCCATGTATATCATGTGAAGCCTCCCTTTGTACACTGTAACAATCTTGATATATTGCTAATATATTAATAGGGTAAACCCAATAGAATCTAAGGAGTGAGGTAGATGGCCTTTCAGGAGAGCTTTGATATTCTCTCGTTCCGATCCAGACAGCATGCCTTTCATTTCAGTCAAATACTGCGAGAACGAGGCATTCCAACACAAACTATGTCTACACCGAAGGAGGTTGCTTTGGGATGCGGCTTGTCTCTACGGTTTTCTCCATATGTTACAAGCAAAGTCTTGCATATATATAGACAGTTCAATAGTCCAGTTATAGGTTGCTATCATGTGGTGAGAACAGGGGCGGATACACGGGTGACTCGCATTCCTATATAAGCAGAATAACACCAAAAGCTTTGCTAGGACTCGTTATGAAACAAACGCTGAAGCCATCCTCTAGACTTGAAGAAGCGAATATCCTTTTTGATATGCTCTATGTCGTTTTTTAGGACTTGGAGCATTTCATAATTTTGCTTTGCATATAATGTTGCTTGTCGGAGCTCTTTTAAGATGGATTCATCATTGTTAGCCTGTTCCTCCAATTTTGTGATAATTGAGTAATTAAATTCCTCCTGGCGGTCAAACTCAGTAAACAACATAGTTTCAAGAGAAGGAGTTCCACTAGAAGCAATTCTTTTTCTTGAAGATTCATCTTTTAATTTTTCGATGCTAGCCTCATTTGATCTAGCCTCATTTGGCTTATCTTCTTTTGCATTGGCCTCATTTGATTTAGCTTCATTCAGCTTATCTTCATTTGCTTTGGCTTCTTTTGCTTTGGTCTCATTAGGGCTAGCTTCATTAGTCTTAGCCTCATTCGGTTTAGGATCATATGGCCTAGCCTTATATTGTTTAGCATCATTAGTGCTAGATTCATTTGGATTATCTTCATTCGGTTTGGGATCATATGGCCTAGCCACATGCGTTTTTGTGTCATTTGATTTAGATTCATTTTTATTTGGGACTATGTCCTTATCATATACATTAATTGAACTCCTGTTGGATTCTTTGATTGTATTTTTATTATTGTCATTTTCCTTGTTATAGACTGTGTCTACGCTATTGATATTTCCATTGCCATTGATATTTCCATTGCTATTGACAGTCTCTTTATTATTGATGGTCTTTTTGTTAATATACGCTTCCCAGCTTGTGATGGGTAGAGCAGGGTTATATTCTGGCAACTCCATTAAGGGGCCTACTACCGGAAGAGATAAGTTTCTATCCATATTCCCCAAAATCCATTGAAAATAGAAGAGTTCCTTTTCTCTTGGTTGATTGGTTGAGTAATAGATATTATGGAAGTTGTTATTTTCAAATCCAGGAAGGATTGTTGGCTCACTCCAGCTTTCTCCTCTATCTAAGCTTGATCCAATTAAATTGTCAGCTTGATACCACAGGCACCAGAGCTTTTCTTCTGCCCATATGAGGCGGGGGAATGAGGCATTGCTTCCTTCTGCATTTAATTGTACAGGCTGACTCCAATCCACCTTAGCTAGGCTGCGAATAGCTTTGTTCTTGTATTTCACAACCAGATCTGTTTTGGACAGAGTAACCCAAGCTAAGTGCAGCAAATCGTCTTTGATAAGAATGGTAGGCATATTACAATCTGCTGTACCTTGAGTTACATTTTCAGGAGAACTCCAAATACCATGTTCAAGATGATACCTGCAATAAAAAATTTGATATTGGTGGGTAGCCAGACCTCTATAAACCATGTGAATATATTTATCGGATAAGTCTGCATAAAAAGGGCTTAAACGATATCCTGCAGTCAAACGGGTAATCTCCTTAAGTTTCCAAACATTTCCATCCCAATAATAGTGATATAAAGTCCAGTATCCCGTGCTGAATGTGGCTCCAATAGCAAAAATAATATGTATTTTGTTGTTTATAGGAATTATCACAGGATAACGGATAGTATATCGAATAGGTTCGTATCGTGACAGAACCTGTTTGGTCCATTTCATACCATTATATAGATAGTAAAATAGTTCTCCGGTACTTGAGTAACAGACTAAATGTAGATAATCCATGCTATCTATCTTTACTGAAAAATCCTCTAGAGTATTGGAAACTAGAGTCTGGGGTTGTTCCAACATTCCAAATTGATTCAGGCGGCGATAAGAGATGCCTTTGTTTTGCTCGGCATAAAAATCCCAGATTTCACCGCTTTGAAATCGGATCACATGATGGGTACCATTATAAATTGCCATAAAAACACCGCCTAATAATGCAATTGCCTAAAACCTGCGAAGCTGTTAAAGGCATCTAATAATAATATATAAGCGTTAGGAAGATTATATGACACCATTTGTGTCGTAGCTCATATTATGGAATTGTAAAAGATTATTGGCGATCAATCCATAAAGGTACATTTTAAGGGGGTAAAACAATGGATTTTGAAAAGGATTTACTTGAAGAGTTGGGGACCAAACCTTGTCTGCGGCCTGAATGCATTCTTACTGATAAAGTCTTTGATTCCTGTTTCCAAAGAGAATGCGAACCATCCAAGGTAGTCGATCTTCCCTGCAAAGGTGCATTTACAGATGTAAACGTGGTATACGGAACTGGTTTTATTGTAGATGGTACCTTGAACATTACTCCGCTGGAGACTAATTATGCTCGAGTTAGATTTGTTTTTCGCGTGCCCTTTGTAGTAACGGCTTATGATTTAGAAAAGAAAGAGCCAGTTACAATAAATGATTATGTTGAATTTGCAAAAGATATTCGAGTCTATTTGCCTCAAGCACCTTCGGAGTTTTCTTTCCGTATAGTTATTGAAACTAGAACTGAAACACTAAACACCCAAATTGTAGGAAACCAGATTATTCTTTCTATTGGCGTTTTCGTAATTGTTAAGGTAGTTGGATTTGTTCAATTGTTGGTTCAATCTTGGGGTTACTGTCCTGCACCTAGGGAGTGTACAGAGTTCTTACCAGAAGATGTCTGCGATGATTTTGACAACAGACCTGTACCGCCGTTCTTCCCACCACAACAAGATGATATAAATGGTATGGTCTAAAAAACAGAAAAGAAAAGCCGGGATGTCCGGCTTTCCTTTTTTATCAAAGTAAGTTAAGTTAAATTAAGTTATTTACTAATAAACATTTGAGTGTAATACCTGTTGTCAACGATACCAATACCGATATGAGTAAAGTTGGGGTTCAGGATGTTTTTTCTATGACCTTCAGAGTTCATCAGACCAACATGGGCACTATCTACGCTACCATGTTTTGCGATGTTCTCGCCTGCTGCCCTGTACTTGATTCCAAAGCTCTTCATCATATCGAAGGGGCTACCATAGGTTGGGGAAGTATGAGAGAAATAGTTGTTGTCCTTCATATCCTGGGACTTGATTCGTGCAACACGACTCAGTTCAGGATCTATCTTTAATGCTGCAACGCCAGCCTTTGCTCGTTCTTGATTAACCAGGTCTACCATTTTCTGCTCAGAAGCACTTAACTGATGTCCAGAAGTTGAAGGATTCTGTGTAGGAGCAGGTGCTACTGTAGGAGCAGGTGTTGGAGCTACTGTTGGTGCAGGTGCCGCTGTTGGAGCAGGTGTTGGAGCTACCGTAGGAACAGGTGCTGTAGTTGGAGCTGGTGTTGGTGCTACTGTTGGAGCAGGTGCTGCTGTTGGTGCAGGGGCGACCGGTGCTGTAGATGGCACTGGCTGTGTCATGTTATAGTTATTTAAGTAATTATTATACCAGTTGTATATAACAGTGACGCCACGGTTCTGGGTTTGCTGCCAAGCATCGTTGCCATAATAAACCTTGAATCCGTTGTATTCCACGCAGTTACTTGCAGCCAAAGTACTTTGCATTGGCACTAATACCATTGCCATAAGAGCTAAAATAATGACAATCTTTCTGAATTTTTTCATAATAATTGTCCTCGCTTTCTTTGCACTAAGTGCGTTTAATATTTTTGTAATAAAATCGTAACATGTGAAATAAATTATGTCAACCATTTTCGGGCGTGTAAATTTTACCAGTAGGAGGAAGGAAAATGAGAGTGCTATTTCAAACCAAGTCTGAGCAGGATACCCTTACAAAAGTATGGCAGTTCATTATTAAATTGAAATCCTACTTAGAAAAGCTAGATGCGAAGGTAACCATTAGTTCATCGGAGAATGTAAATCTTAACGATTTTGAGCTGGTACATATCTTCAGTTGCTTCCAAGTTTCGGACACATATAACTTTTATATGAATGCAGTAAATCAAAAGAAGAAACTAGTTGTGACACCATTTTTCATTGACATGCATGAACATTATGAAGACAACCCAGCTATGTTAGCAGAATGGCGAGTAGATAATTTACTGCGCCGAGAAATCATGCAGGGCAGTAATATGTTGCTACTTCATTCTCAAAAAGAAGCAGATGCAATCTATAATGTTCTTTGTGTAGATGCTCCGGCAAAAGTGATATTCAACGACTGGGATAAGGAGGGCATGGAAGCTAATATTGCCCGATCTATTCTGGAGGCTTATCAACAAGTCTTAGTAAGTAAGAATACGCCGGAAGGAAAAGGAAAATTTCTCTACACACAGGTATACAATCTACCGAGTGGAGTTTGATTAGTATACATTTCATTCTTGTATACCATTGTTAGGTCATGTGCAAAAATATCCCGAACTATTCTGCTCATTTTTTCAACTAATGTGTGGAATATGATATGAGGTGTGTTTCTAACTGGCTGAGGTGGTCATAGTGAGCAAAATATGTAGTTTTGCATGAAAATGTTTCGTAAAAGCAGGTATTTCAGGCTTAAATGAGCAAAATATCGACTAGTGCATGGTTATTAGGAAATAAATTCCACATAATCATCAAATAACACTGCACAACTAGGTATTTTGCTCATAAATGGTCAAAAAGATGAAGATAAACGAGTTGTTTCATACAATACTTGATATTTTGCACATAATACACTAAAAAGCTAGTTGTGCCCGTATAATGGTGTAAATTAGATAAAGAGTCACGTCTCAGAATGAGTGGGAGCACGCCTCAGGGGTTCACTTAGCACCCTAATGATACGCCCCAGCGCACTTTGCCCAACTGGTTACTGCTCGCCAAGCGAAGTAAAATAATAAATATATTCCAGTCGCTGTTGCTATCGCGAATCAATCTAGAGCTCATCTCAGCTGAAAATTCTACACCCTCCAAACTCACTGCGTTCGGACAGCGAAAGGTGCTTAACGTATTTTCTGCTGATATTCGCTAAGACCAGCAAGATTGATGATTCTGTGATTTCGGAAATCTGGACTTCACTCAACTGGTATAGTATAATATATTGAAGTTAGTAATGAATTTTGAAGCATGACAGAGGAAACTAACATGACAGAGGAAACTATAAAGAATGATACAGCCTTAGGGGAGCGAGCCATGGACAAAATAGAGAAACAACAAACTCAGAGGAAAAGTACTAAGAGGATATCAAAAGCTCAACGCATCAAAGAAGAGCAAGCTAGAAATCAAGAGATTCTGAGGGTGTTGGAAGAAAATTATACTGAAGCAGGAACTGAGCTTGATTATACCAATCCTTTCGAATTGTTGATAGCTACTATTTTAGCTGCTCAATGTACAGACAGGCAGGTAAACAAGGTGACACCTGGGCTGTTTGCCAAATATCCTGGTCCTGAGGAAATGGTAACTCTGACAGATGAGGAGCTAGGAGTCATTATCCACAGTTGCGGTTTTTATAAGACTAAAAGCAGAAACATCCTTCAAACCTGTAGGATACTACTAGCTGAATATGGGGGACAGGTTCCAGACAATATGGAGTCCTTAATTAAGTTGCCAGGGGTAGGTAGGAAAACTGCTAATGTAGTTATGAGCAATGTCTTTGGTAAGGATGCCATAGCAGTAGACACTCATGTGTTTCGAGTTTCAAATCGCTTAGGATTGGCTAATGCTAAGGATGTATTGAATACAGAAAAACAGCTAATGGAGAACATACCTAAAAATAAATGGTCTGAGGCTCATCATTGGTTAATTCATCATGGTCGTAGAGTCTGTAAGGCGAGAAAACCAGATTGCCCAAACTGCTTCCTTAATCATGTATGTAAGTATTATAATAATGGACAAATGTCCAAGAAATAGAGACGGAGACAGATAAAGATGTGATTATACTGCAAATAATCATTGGGTTGTCATTCAGAGGAGCTAGTGACGCAGATTCTTGAAAGTAGAAGATGATAGACCTCAGATTTTTCACTGCATTTAGAATGACAAAAAGAGTTTCAGTACATTTGAGAATGAGTTCTTGCGGTAGAATCAGATATAGATATAGATATAGATATAGATATAGAAATAGAAACGGAAACAGAAGAAGAGGAGAGAGCTGCTTTTGAAAATATATGGTTTGGTGGGCTCCAGCGGTACAGGTAAAAGCTATAGAGCAGTCAGCCTTGCCAATGAAAAAGGAATATCTTGCATCATCGATGATGGACTGTTAATCAAGGGTGCCAGAATTATTGCTGGCACTTCAGCCAAGCGAGAGGCTACCAAGCTTTCTGCTGTTCGTAGAGCAATTTTTATGGATTCTGAACACTCAGAAAAGGTTAGGGAGGCTATTCTTGTAGAAAATCCTTCCTCTGTTTTAATTTTGGGAACTTCTATCTCCATGATTGAAAGAATCTCCAAAGAATTACATTTACCAGATGTTGAAGAGATTATCCTAATTGAGGATGTGGCCAGTGAAAGTGATATCAGCTGGGCAAGAAAGCAGCGAAAAGAACAAGGAAAGCATATCATACCAGTTCCTACTTTTCAGGTTAGGAAGGATTTTTCGGGTTTTTTTATCGATCCTCTTAGGATATTCCGTATTCAAGGAAAAGGTAGGCAAATAGAGACCTTGGAGAAAACGGTGGTACGCCCCACCTTTAGCTATTTTGGTAGGTTTTATATAGCGGACTCTGCAATTGAATCTATAGTAAGCTATAGCGCAAATCTAGTGCCTGGAGTTAGCAGGGTTCAAAAGTGTGTCATTCAGAGCCAGGAAAATGGGATTTCTATTGATTTAGATATTGAAGTGTTTTATGGTATACCAATTCATCAGATCATGAAGGAAGTACAGGAAAAAGTATTAGTTGAAGTTGGATATGCCACGGATATGAATATTATTGCAGTTAATGTTTTGACTAGGAAGATAGTTATTCTAAGATATGAATAAGTCTCAAGGTAGACATTAGGTGAT
>JAAZEK010000529.1 GCA_012512335.1 Clostridiales bacterium
AACCTCTATTTTTCTTGACCCCATAATCGTATAATCCATCCTCTTTAAGATCATAACAAAGAACAAAATGTCTAGCTTCTTCAGGTAGCCTTGCAATGATTTCTTCATCTAATACTTTCCTGAATTTGCTCCCATCAAGAGTCTTCCCACCTGATATGATAACCTCTTCCTTATTGTAGGCACGGTAATGTATAAGACATTTTGCACTTCCGGTATGCTCTTTTAAAATTTCAAAGGTACTTTCTAGCTCGTAGGTACCAGCTCTTAAAAATATATTAGCCCCACTAGCCCCATTTTCTTCACTGAAAAACTTACTCGCAAGATCTCTTGCTTTTTCAAGAGTTCTAAAGGGACTATCTATTGTACCTTCTCCGCTATCTGAGCCATTTACAGCAACATATATATCCTTCATATCAATACACACCTTTCATCATAGCCATGATTAATGAATCCGATTCCAGTACTTTAAAATCGTGGTAATGTGGATTCACATTCACAACCATCTCAGCTTTCTTCTTATAAAAGTCTTTAACCTCGTCTATACCATTTGCATTAAACATGTAGATACATAAATTATTTTCCACGCGATCAGCAGGACGCAACACCTTATTACTATGTATTACATAGCTTCCTATTTTTGCTTTATCACCTTGTATATTAAAGTCAAGGTTAACATCGTATCCACCGCTATTATTTTCTATAAACAAGATAATACCTTTTTGAATCTTAGCCAAATAAACCAATGCCGCAGGGTTTTCTGACAATACTACATTCTCCTCGTCCCAGTCTGAAAATTCAAGATATGTGCCCAATCCTAAGCTATCATATTCCTTATCAATTACATCAAGTGTAGTTTTACAGTAAACTCCACCATCAGCCCTAATGGTGAAATAATTCAACAGCTCACAATAAACATCGTTAATTTTTGTTAGCCCTATACGATTTTGATCAATAGAGCGTGATTCATCTTTACCATCGAAAAACTTATAAGTCACACTAGCATTAACATCCTGAAACATATAAATCACTCCACTTTACTTTATTTTAAAAGCTTCTTCAATGTCATCGAATACAAGCTTAAGAATAACCACTTCTCCTATCAGACCATTAACATCAATATTGCTAATATGAAGGTATTCTTGACTTTCTCCACCTACATGACACAATTCTGGCATTATATCTAGATCCACATTTAGTTTCTCTCCTGTATTCAAAATCTCTGCATGGACAGGTAATATCGAAACAGGATTTAATGTAATACCTGTGCTAATCAGGTCATTATGTAGATGAATATATAATGTATTATTATTCCTAGTAAGCAAAAAATCATCTCTTTGCATAAGCTCTGATGAAGGCTGTGCTCCTTCAAATGACTCTTTTACCCGATGATACCAGTCTCCTATTTCATCGAGTATCTTTTTGGCCTCAGGTGGTATTGTTCCATCTGCCTTTGGCCCAATATTTAACAGGTAATTGCCCCCCATTGCAAGGGTTTTATCTATACTAGACATAAGATATTTGCTGGTGTAATAATCTTCATTCACTCTGTAGCCCCAGCTTTGCTTTCCTACTGACTGACATGCCTCGGTTGGTTTTACAAACCTCTTTCCATCAGGCACTTCACGCTCTGGGGTAGAATAGTCTCCCTCATCATAACCTCTGTCATTGATCATAATACCCGGCTGAAGCTCACGTATTCTATCATTAATGGATGGCATATGAATTTTAGGAGGAATGTCCCAGAAAAAGCTTATTATCTTTCCGTAGTTGCTGCAAAGCTCTTCAATTTGATTTTTCACATACTCCAGGTACTTACCTTGATTGGGCTCATCATCAGGATAAGGTTTAAGCTGATGAGAGCTTATGGGGTTATAGGCATTGGGATGATGCCAATCAGGATTAGAGTAATAAAGGCTAAGGCCAATATCACGTGCATGACAACGTTCAGCAAGCATGGATAAAACATCCTTGTTATATGGAGTGTTCATAATATTGAAGTCCGTAAACTTTGTATCCCACATACAAAATCCATCGTGATGCTTGGCTGTAAAGCATATGTATTTCATGCCTGTAGATTCAGCAAGGTCGATCCATTCATCAGGATTGAAGTTCACAGGATTGAACTTTGCTGCAAGATCTGCATATTCTTTTCTTGGAATATTCAATCTGCCCCGTATCTGCTCATGCCAAGCAGGAATTGCATACAGCCCCCAGTGTATAAACATACCAAAACGTCTCTTTGGAAACCAGTAATCATACTTTTTCATAAATCCTTCCCACCTCTTCATCAAAATTTCTACTAACAAATAATTCATTATCAAATTTATTATCCTACATTGGCAGGCTGAAACAAGATCATTAATACTGATAATAATTAAATTCATAAATTCTGCACTTAAGACAATTATAGCTAACTACTCTATATATGTTAGTATAAAGAAGCAACATATGTACAATTATCCAGTTTAACTTTTATGTATTGGTTTAAGTTTTGTGTTATGAGGTTATAAATTGGCGTCTAATCGATAGATTATAAAGAGTAAAATGTTTATATTTGTCTAATTAATATTAAATAGCCATCTGCTTATTCCATAAAGCATATATAGTAGAATAGAAAAATGCTTATTGGGCAAGATGTAAATTATTGATTCCGGAGAGTGTTACCATGAAATATCCTTTCTTTCAAAATAAACCTTTTTATTTCAGGCATTTATTTATTAGAATAACTGCCTTGGTTTCTTTTGTGATTGTTTTACTCTCTTTATCCTTGTTTTATAATTTTAGAAATTATAGCCTTCAGGCTATTAATAACTCCAATGAAAAGATCCTTAGTGAATTAGGCAGTAATTCTACTCGAATAGATAATCATATGAGAATATATTCCCAAAGCCTAGTCAATAACTTGCAGGCTATAGAGCTTATGACAAATGATAATTTACCATTAATAGACACCCTTAACAATATTAAGGCACTAAACAGCACTTTGTATACCACGCCTTTTATCCTTTCTGCATACTTTTATAATGGGAAAACGAATACTTTTTTCACTGCAGGCAGTGATCCTATAATCAGAAAAAAAGAAGAGTTTTACGATCAGGAAATCGTAAAGATACTCGATGGAATCCCAAATCAAATGAGCTTTGATCCTATTTCCAGACGTATACCTTCCTCTGATAATCTTGAAGAGGAGCATGCTGATGTCTATACTTATGTCATCCCGAACATATCTTTAAAGGAAAATATACTAAACTATGCTGTTATTGTTAATGTAAAAATAGACTCACTTTTCAGTGTTCTTCGTTCTTCTGAAAATTTTGATGACACAGATACTTCTTTTCTAGTTCTAAGTGACAGAGGAATTGTTTTGGGGGATAGCAAAGACGAACTTTATCTAGAAAATGTCATTGAAATACCTTATATAAAAGATATATTTAAATCTGAAAAAGCTTCAGGTTACTCCGTTACCAAAGTCGATGGAGTAAAGTCTGTCATTACCTATGTAAACATTGATTCTGCTAAGTGGAAATTTCTTAGTATTACCCCTTACAGAAATGTCTCTAAAGCAATCGATAGAATTCAATTGATTACCTTACTTATCTGTAGCTTAATTCTACTCTTTGGACCCCTACTTTCTTATTTTTTGTCCAAAATACTCTATACGCCAGTCGGCCGGCTTTATAATGAAGTACAGCAAAAAGTAATAAATAAGAGTGAATCGACAAAAATTCCTAACGAATTTGAAGTTATTTCAAGCAACATATCCACTGCCTATTCAAAGTTACATACTCTGCAAAGCTTTAAAGATAGTAATATAAATTTGCTTAAACAGGAGCTCCTTCAAAATTTATTGTTGAATGTGTTTGAAGTCAAAGATATTCTCTTTTTAGAGAATCCTGATTATGATCTGCAGTTTAACATTAATAACGAATTAGGAGTATTGGTCCTTCGCCTTGATAACTTCCTAAAAACCTTCTGTAAGTTGACAAAAAGCGATCAATCGCTATTAAAGTATGCTTTAGCTAATGTCAGCACCGAAGTAATATCCAGGCACTTTTGCTGCGAGGCAGTAGACATGGTAGAAGACCACCTGGCAATTATCTACGGCACAAAAACCGATGAAACTGAATTAAACTCCAAACGACTAATTGAATCTCTTATACAGGAAATATCTACTGTGTACTTAGATAATTTTGATATCTCTTTTTCTGCAGGAGTTAGTAGTGAACCTGAATTCATTAGTAATTTACATGTTGCTTATAAAAAAGCATTGGAGTTAACCAATTACAGACTTTATTACGGTCATGGATGCATATTGTTTTCTGACGAATTAGAGATTTCACAAACTATAGAGCCTGACATCTTAAATAATGAAATTGATAACATACAGGAATCACTCAAGAAGGCAAACCTTGGGGATGCTGAAAGGCACTTGTCTACTATCCTATCCTCATTACGTGGAACAAAATATGAAGTTGTAATGTTTTCATTACATCGAATAACATCGTCTATATTTGACATACTTAACATTATTGAAAAAAACAATATTGTTAGTTTTGGCACTAACTATATTGATTTCATCAGCCATATAAGGCAGCTAGAAACAATTGAAGAGATTCACACAGAATTCATGAGGCTATTTGAAACAGTTATTCAAGAAATTAATGATAGTAAAGACAATAAAAATGCATTCCTTATTGAGGAAATTATAAAATATATTAATTCCAATTATACAGATCCCAATCTATCTACCAACGTAATTGCAGATGTCTTTAATTTGACCTCTGCCCACATTGGTAAGATTTTTCGAGAGCATACATATAAATCCATATCCAATTATATTAATGAAGTGCGTTTAGATAAGGCTACTGAGCTACTTATAAACACCAATCTTACTGTAGATGAAATACTTGAAAAAATTAAGTGGGAAAACAAAAAGTACTTCTTTACACTCTTTAAAAAACAATATGGAGCTACCCCGACACAGTACAGGCTGAAGAATACTAACAAGCAAGCTTAGGACTAGTCAGGTGTTTTGCTCCAATCCATCTATTCCTTCACTAAAATGCCATCCCGCATTTGATAAGTAACGTCTGTCAAATCAAGTACACCAGTGTCGTGGGTGACCACAACTACACAATAGTTGCGTTCATGGGCAAGCTGGGCAAGCAATGTCATGATGTTACGGGAGGTTACACTGTCCAGGTTTCCTGTGGGCTCATCTGCTAGGATAATACCAGTGTCCATTGCTAATGCTCGTGCTATTGCTATCCTTTGTTGCTCACCGCCCGAAAGCATAGAAGGAAAACGATTAAACACTACATCGGTCAAATCTACGCTTCTGATATACTCTTCAGCGCGCTTTTTTGCATCTCGCGGTCGCAAACCATGCAATTCCATGGGATACATCACATTTTCTAGAGCTGTCAAAAGCGGAAATAGCCGAAAGCTCTGATAGATCATCGCTACATCGTTACGACGAAATGTATCTAAATTAAGGGTACGGGTAGAAGTTCCTTGGAACAGCACATCTCCTTCATCAGGCAAGTCCAGTCCAGCCATAAGTGAAAGCATAGTTGACTTTCCGCTACCACTTTTGCCAATAATAGCATACATTACACCTTGTTCGAAGGTGCAGTTAATGTCTTTCAAGGCCTGAACAGATTGATATTTATTTCTGTACGCATATCGTACGGATTTAAGCGAAATGATACTCATACTTCCTCCTCATTCTCTTTCAGATAGTATTGATAAAGCGCTCTTAGTATTTTGTAGTAAAGTTGCCATTGCTACACTAAATGCATAGCATATGAAAAAAGCATACACTTCTATCTTCGATATCTGCGATGCACCACCCCGCACATACCATGCCAAAACAGCAGGTAACGAGCCAAAGATAAGCAACAGCAGCTGCTCTCCAAATATCATAGCAAAAATTCGCCACTTTTGTGTTCCCATACCACGCATAAGTGCAATGTCCTCACGACGACTGTTGACAGCAAGAAATCCCGTGACAAGCCCAAGTACACATACTAGCACAATAAGTACTGGGTAAAGTATCTCTAAATATCTGCTTCTCTGATCTATGGAACTAAGTGTTTCATTGAACTGAGAGTCTTCAATGACAATGCATAAACGGATATGATTATCCATTTTAGGGCTCGAAAAGCCTACTTCCTCAAGCGAGTCCTTCAAATCAACCAATACCCGAGGGTCACTAAGCTTAAACGTCAACGCAGAAACGTATTTACTGTCCAAAAGAGCATCCATCATCTGTTGATCTGTTGGCATGGTTTCGATATTATATAGGTAATTCATGTACTCCCCTGTACTGAGAGCAGGAGATTTAGGCTTTAATTCATTGATTGTTGAACTCTCTGGGTCTAAAGCACCAAGTGGCAAAGGGCAGTATATGTTGTTTTGTTTTGCCAAAGGTGCGAAATTTCCCACAACCTGCATATCCATACTGAAAAAATAAGGATAACCAGATAAATAGCTACTCATAAATACATGTATGGTATCGCCTAATTTTATACCGTGCTCACTCATAAACTGTGAGGATACAATGCACGGTAATATTTCCCATTCTCTACTTGAAAAGCTAGCGTCATCCCAACCAGGCATGAAATCACTTTGAAATTCGCCGAAATAAAACTCAGGAGCGCTTTCTACCTCGTCAGTAAATATGACACTTGGCTCAGCCAACATAGTTTGGTATAAATTCTCGGTTTCAAAGGAACTGGCTGGCCAAGGTTCTTGTTCTACCTTCCCTACAGAGCCGTCTGCGTGCATAGAAATTCCAAGATACATATAGTTAATTGTATATATATAAGTTGCATCACTCAGATGTTCCAACTCCAATAGCTTTTTAGCTAAGTTGTTTGGGATACTCAATTTATCTGAAAACTTACCATTCATCTGTGCGCTATAACCCAAAAGCTCAGTGTTTTTATAAAGATCTTCCCGGGCCGTATCATAGGAGGCGAGGGTTGCTTGGAGAGAAGACACGAATAACAACACTACCGCACTAAGCAGAGGAACCAATATAGATCGGGCACCACCTCGCCGTATAGAGAGCATAGCGTGTCGCAATGAACCTGAAAGCGCTACAGAGGATTTTTTAGGTGAAGGACGCACCCGTCCCTTCGACCTAGTCGTGACTAAGTTCCCACTTATAATCTTTTCAGCAAAATATAAGCAAAGAGCAAGCGAAGTTATAAATACACTTACACCAACCACCAAGGCCAGTACACTTGACAGTGTAACAACAGGTGTGAATTCCTTTGCTATACCTCTATAGCCATCACTGTAACGCATATCCACTGCTTTTAGTTCGGAAACCAGTGTGTAAGCTGACTTCACAAGCCCTTCTGCGTATCCAGCCCCTATCAAAATACCCGCAATAATAGCTACAATTGCAATTAAGCTAGTGCCAATTATAAGATAAATTCGAGTCTCTGCTTTCTTCGCACCAAAACTCCTCATTATTTCTATGGTATCTCGTTGCATACTAGTAAACAAATGAGCGAAGAAGGCAAGCACTGCGAGGGTCACTGCAATGGCTATGAGAGAAAGTGCCAAGCCTGCATTTTGAATAAGCTTCAGCGCATCTGCGGTCGTTTGATAACCATGATCATAGACCGCAATGAACATATGCTCAGAAGTCTGAGATTCTATTTGTGAAAGGAAGGAATCCACAGTGCCGTTCTTAATAGTAGCCTGGCCTAGATCATACATATAGCGGACAGGTCGTGAAGAGTCTGAAGCAGAAGTTGTATATACATTGAGGGAATAATCTTCGTGGTGATTGACGATTCCCACGATGGTTAATGTTTCCTGACGTGACATTTTATCGCCCCATGTGTACATGGTAGAGCTCTCGTCATCGGGCAAATTAAAGGTCAACGAGTCGCCTACCTTCAAATCCCGGTTTTCAGCTACGGTCTCTGAAATCACACATAGCTTTGCTCCTTCATCTCCCTCTTCCCTTGTAAACAGACGACCAGAAACAAGCTGCAAATAATTTTGGTTGAACTCTTTAATCTCACCAAGCTCACGTACTCGACAAATCGTAAGACCATTTTTCATAGCTGCATAGTATTGGGCTATGGTATTGTATACATTGCTTTCATCAGAAATCAAAGCTTCAGCCGATTCTATTTGGTGAAAGGGTTCGATCTCAGTAAAATCAACGCCAGCTTCCTTAGCAATCCAACTATAGAAATGAGAGAGTTGTACTGAGAGTCCATTAGCGTTAGTTCTTTTATTATTAGCATGAATCACATAGGTGGCATTTGGATCAGGTATAAATTCGATGTCTTCTGATCTACTCTCTATAAACAAGCCACGTCCTGCCTCGTAAGGGCGAGAAGAGTACAGATTTTCCACCAATTCTCCGTAGTAGGCACTGTCTTCTGCAAATTGTCTAATATTTGTAACTATGAACACGCAAGGGTCATCGTATTCAGCGCTCTGAACATTGGATGAAAAGCCAGATACTATACCCATGCTTATGTCTGAAGGCTGCCAGAGAAGGACATTTTCATTTTCGACAATAGCATCGAAATCTATGTCAGAAACTTCCTCAAGCATAGCTTGGCTTTTGTCTCCCCTGTTCGTACCATAATTATCAAGGTATTCCATAGTAACAATGGTAGTGCAGTCTTTATCCCAATCGCGCAACATGGCAGTGCTAGTTGCCCATGTGTTAATGCCCAGGTACAAAAACGCCGTCACCGCTGTAATCAGAAGAGAAAACAAAACGGTTTTCACAGGTGTGCGTAATATGCTTTTAATGCTGTTACGAAATATCATGTTTACCCATTCCCTACAAGCTAATACCACTAAGTAGTATTAGCTATTTCTAATTGAGACCCTTAATGCAAAATTATACCACAAGTTGATGCTTTCTTCTACGGTATATTGAGGGTTTTGTCAGTCAGCATATAGGTTGACAAATGAATAATGTCATCGATACTGGTTTGTTTTTTGAAATGGGCGAAGCGAGAATAATCAAATCTGATTTGTCCAGGGATTCTACGATGGATTGTACTTTTTCTGCATGGGGCAATATGTTTCCCGTTTGTTCCGTGTGCAGAGGTGAACACACTGTCTATTTGCCGTTTATGAAGTTAATTGCTGTTAAGATTTATAACATGACGCAATTCTTACAAAATCCATTTCCTGCGGATATTGTACTGGCAGAAAGCAAACAGTCCTGCGGCAAAGGCAAGCAGCAGCAGGACGCACAACGCAGGTGGTAGCGTACCTGCGCCGAGAATTGCTCCGCTGAGCAAATCGGTACCATAGGTCAAGGGTAGGAGATAGGATAAGGGCTGTAGAAAGACAGGTAGGCTTCTGATGGGCAGGAACAATCCACACAGAAACAGCATGGGAAACCGAAAGAAGTTGGAGAACGTCTGCGCTTCAAACACTTCCTTTGCTGAAACAGCAATCATCAGGCCTAAAAGTGTAGAGGTTACGGCAATCAATAATACAGCCAACAGCACAACCCCCCAGCTGATTCCGGCGAGGTCTATAAAGAAGGACGCGAACAGCACTGGTACGAAGGCGTTGAACAGTCCAAACAATATGGCCCCGGAAAGCTTGGCGGCCACCATCGTACCCAGGGAGATGGGAGCCAGCAGAAGACGGTCAAAAGAGCGACCTTTTCTCTCAAAAGTGATTGTCACGGCCAGCATAGAGGTGGTGCCAAATAGCACACTCATGGCCATAAGGCCTGGAAGCAAAGTCCGAATATCGGACATATTCATCCCACCGGATGACCGAATCAATTGCATCAGTGTCCAGGACAGCGGGAAGATGATTCCCCAGCTTATGTTCGGCGGTTTTAGGTAGTAGTTTTGAATATCCTTTTTTAGGATATTCCAGAAGGCAATCCATGTTTTCATTTGACCATGCCTCCTTTTTCTTTTTCCTTTTTGAGTCTTTCAGCCTCAATCCCCGTTATTTTCACAAAGACATCCTCCAGTGTTGGCTGTATCTCTTTTGCTTCAAAAACCGAAATACCCTTTCTGTCCAAATATTGCAGGACAGGTGAAAGAGATATTCGTTCTTCACTAAGCAGGGTTACCTCATAGTTTGTATTGACTTTGACCGTACAGCCATCAAGATGTTGCTGTAAGTCTCCCGCAAACGGCTCCAGACTTTGATCAGCGGTTAGCCGGATGGCATAACCATGAGAAATGCTTTGCATTAGCTCTGATACCGTGCCCTCTGCCACAATATTGCCCCCTACAATAAAGGCAATGCGGTCACAGATGCGCTCGGCATCCTCAATGTAATGAGTGGTCATGAATATGGTGGTGCCTCTTTGCTTGAGTTCTAACAGGAGATTGCGAATCTGTCTGGCGCTTTCTACATCGATTCCCGTAGTCGGCTCATCCAGAAAAAGAATCTCCGGCCTGTGGATAATACCCGCAGCGATGGTCAGCTTGCGGCGCATTCCTTTAGAATATGCTTTGAAAGGACGCTTTCCAGCCTTAATCAAATCAAATTGCTCCAAAAGCGCTTTAGCCCGCTGCTCACGCTCATCTTTCCGCATTCCATAAAGAGAGTCGCAGAAGCAGAGGTTGTCGAAGCCGCTCATTTCGTCATAAAGATTGCTCTCATCCGGAACGATGCCCATAATAGACTGCGCCTTTTTGACGTTCTTCACCGCATCAATTCCATCAATTTCAACAGAACCGCCGGAGGGTCTTGCAAGACCAATCATCATATTGATAGTGGTGGTTTTCCCTGCACCGTTAGGACCGAGGAAGCCAAGTATTTCGCCCCGGCGAACGGAAAAAGAGATGCCATTTACCGCTGTAAAGTTTCCATAGCGTTTACT
>JAAZEK010000530.1 GCA_012512335.1 Clostridiales bacterium
CACACCTGTTCCCATCCCGAACACAGAAGTTAAGCCTTTCAGCGCCGATGGTACTTGGTGGGAGACCGCCTGGGAGAGTAGGTCGTTGCCGGATCAATATTCCTCAGTAGCTCAATGGTAGAGCACTAGGCTGTTAACCGAGGGGTTACTGGTTCGAGCCCAGTCTGAGGAGCCAAAAAACAAACCTGTTATCCAAACAGGTTTGTTTTTTTGAATGCGGATTAATAATATAATTTATTCATAATGATTGGCGGTAGGAGAACCATTTCTGAATCATATATTCGACAATAAGTTTATCAAGCATTTGACTGATTCTAAGTATTTCTTCTGGTCCAGCTTCATTTTCAATGGCTTTGTTTAGTAATTCCCTAAGAAGCTCTATTTCATCTTTTATCTTCAAACCGCACACCTCATTAATGATTTTAACATTATTGTAAGACATGGCAAAACAAATTGCAAACAAAATAAGTGAGCACATTGCCAATTTAGTTACTTTTCATTTTTTAATAGAGTATGCTTAACGGGAGTGGTATGATGAAAAGTAAAAATGTTACTATAATTGATAATAAAGATATAGGACAAAGAATACGTGAAGAAAGAGAAAAGTTAGCTTTAACACGGGCAGACTTAGCTGAACTTATTGAGTTATCGGATTATTATGTTGGGCAATTGGAGCGCGGAGAAAGGCAAATGAGTTTGCCTGTTTTAATAAAAATTACATCATGCTTGCATGTATCAATGGATTATTTAGTATTAGGAAAGTCAAACAATAATGAATATACCATACATGATTCTACAACATCTGTATACACGAATGAAAGGGAGAGAAATGATGAACTATATGATTTATTAGACAAATGCTCACAGCACGAGCTTAGTCTTATAAAAAAGCTAGTTCAAACAATACTTCCATATATTTAACGGATAAAATGGAACAACATTAATAGTTCCTGTTCACTGAGCGGCAAAATAATAAATATATTCCAGTCGCTGTTGCCATCACGAATCAATCTAGAGCTCATATCATCTAAAAATACTACACCTTCCAAACTCACTGCGTTCAGACAGTGAAAGGTGATTAACGTATTTTCTGCTGATATTCGCTAAGATTGATAATCGCTCCTGTAAAGGCTTCTTCCATATGATTCATTATTTTGACGTGAATAGTAACCATTAATAAGCCATTTGGTCAACAAAAATTTAGGCCTTTGGCTTATTTGCTTTATATTTATGTTACAATACAGAGTATAGTTAATGGGATGTTTACTATAATAAATCAACTTGTGAGAGGAGATCTTTATGAAATACAATCCTTCATTGTATACATACCCATCAAGAAGAAATGTTGTCTATGCTAAGAAGGGAATGATAGCTACTTCACAACCCATGGCCGCTCAGGCTGGTCTGGCTGTTTTAAAATCTGGAGGGAATGCGATTGATGCTGCTGTTGCGGCAGCTGCTTGCCTAACTGTTGTAGAGCCTACATCTAATGGTATAGGCGGAGATCTTTTTGCATTAGTATGGACTGGAGGAAAACTATATGGTCTCAATTCCAGTGGTCCAGCACCTAAATTAATTTCAGCAAAACAGCTAAGGGACAAAGGATATACGGAGATGCCCACACACGGTTGGGCGCCTGTAACAGTTCCGGGAATTCCCGCTGGATGGGCTACACTTTCTGAGAAGTTTGGGCGTCTATCACTAAAAGCATCTTTAATTCCAGCAATCAATTATGCTAGAGAAGGTTACCCAGTTTCACTAACCACCAGCCAAAACTGGCAAACAGCACATGAAAGCTATAAGAAGTTACTTAAGGGTGATGAATTTAAGCACTGGTTTGAAACCTTTGCCCCTAATGGAAGAGCACCTAAACCAGGTGAAATATGGAGGTCAGATGATCATGCTCTGAGCTTGGAGTCTATTGGAGACTCTAATGGGAAAAGCTTTTATCAAGGTGAATTAGCAGATAAAATTGATGACTTTTCTAGGCAATATGGCGGGCACTTAAGAAAAGATGACTTATTGAACTTCAAGCCCCAATGGGTAGAGCCAATTTCTATTAATTATCGTGGTTATGATGTTTGGGAGATTCCTCCTAATGGACATGGCATAGTTGCATTAATGGCATTGAATATCGCTAAAGGCTTCGAATTTACTGATAAAGAAAATATTGATACCTATCACAAGCAAATAGAAGCTATGAAGCTAGCTTATATAGATGGAAAACAATATATTTCAGACCCTATGGCAATGGGCGTAAAGATAGAAGAACTTCTTTCAGAGTCCTATGCAGTTAAAAGGCGTGAATTAATTAGTGATGGGGCCATGATGCCGGAGCCAGGCAATCCATCACAAGGGGGAACTGTTTATCTTGCCACAGCTGATGGTGAAGGTAATATGGTGTCATTAATACAAAGCAATTATAAAGGTTTTGGATCAGGCTTGGTAGTTCCAGGTACAGGCATTGCGCTTCACAATAGAGGTAATAATTTTGTTTTGGATGAAAATCATTGCAATTGTGTAGCTGGTGGAAAGAGACCTTATCACACAATAATCCCTGGTTTTCTAACGAAAAAAGGTAAAGCTGTAGGACCATTTGGGGTCATGGGTGGATTTATGCAACCGCAAGGACACATGCAGGTAATAATGAACACTATTGATTTTCATATGAACCCTCAGCAGGCTTTGGATGCTCCACGTTGGCAATGGATAGAGGGGAAGCAAATCCAGGTGGAACCCAATTTCCCAGTTTCTATAATGGAAGAACTAATAAAAAAAGGTCACCAAGTAAGCGTGCAAGAAGATATAAATAAATTTGGAAGAGGCCAGATTATATGGCGTACGGACGAAGGTTCTCTGTGTGGCGGTACAGAACCCAGGACTGACGGCAGTATTGCAGTCTGGTAAAAGTGAAAATGTTGTGTTTCCTATTTGTACAATTTTATGATACATTATTGTATAGGGACAAGAGTCACCTAAAAAGATATTAAGTGGAGGGATAATTTATGGCTGGAGATATTTTAAATCGTTTTGAAGAAGACCAGACAGAAGAGAAAAAAGTTGGCACTGATAAGAAGCTGAGGGTAGGTATTATCGGTACAGGTTGGATTGCAGAAGCTCACATAGCTAAATACAAGAACATGGCTGACGTTGAAATCGTTGCAGGGGCAGACCTTATTCCAGGGAAAGCGGAAGCTTTTTTTGAAAGATATGGAGTTCCTAATGTTAAATGCTTTGAAAGCCATACCGATATGCTTAATTCAGTAGAACTGGATGCTGTTAGCGTTTGTACTTATAATGCTACACACGCAGAGTGTACTATTGATTCATTAAACAAGGGCGTAAATGTTATGTTGGAAAAGCCCATGTGCGTAACAGTTGAGGAAGCAGTAGAGATTATAAGAGCAGAGCGTAAGAGTGGAAAGATTCTATCCATTGGATTCCAACCACGCTTTGATCCCAATATGAAAAAGATTAAAGAAATTGTTGACTCTGGTGCACTAGGTGATATCTACTATATCCAAACTGGTGGCGGACGTCGTCGCGGAATTCCAACACCCTACGGCACTTCCTTTATAGCTAAGGAAACAGGTGGAATTGGTGCTTTAGGAGATATCGGGTGCTATTCCCTTGATATGGTTTTGAATGCTATTGGTTATCCGAAGCCTTTAACAGTTAGTGGTTATACTTCTGATTTCTTTGGAAAGAGACCAGAAACCTATAAAAACCATCCAGAATATGCAGAAGCCTTTGGTGTTGATGACTTTGCAGCAGCCTTTGTTCGTTTAGAAGGAGGAATCATCTTAGATTTCCGTATTGCCTGGGCAATGAACATTGACACACCTGGAGATACCATTATTCTGGGAACTGAAGGTGGGTTAAGAATTCCGTCTACAGATTGCTGGAATGGTTCAGTAGGTGGCGCTATGAAAATCTATCACGAGGTAGCTGGAAGCCAAGTAGAAACTGAGATTCCTATTATTAAAACCGATATTGACCTATTTGAGGCCAAGCTACGTTCTTTCCTAGATGCAATCAAAGAAGGCGGAACTGCTCCTATTCCATCAAGCGAAATCCTGTATAATCAGGCTATCATCGATGGCATTGGAAAATCTGCTGCAGTAGGCAGAGAGATAGAAATAGACATACCAGAAATTTAATTTAATAATCACGTAGGAACAAAAGACTGTAAACCATGATATTTAGTGGTCCCTGCAGTCTTTTATTTCAAGATACGTAGGTCGCAATAAAATTCTTAATAATTTATTCACTTTCTATGCTGTAAATCGCCTCCAAAGTGCATACAATAGAAAAAGTGACTTACGTTGGAAGGAGCGAACCCCCTATGTCTGAGAACAAATCACTATCTAATAACTGGCAATTGATTTTGCTTAATAATGAACACCCTTTACCTGCAGGATACACAGTACAACTTAAGAATATAAATAGTACTCATCAAGTAGATGAAAGGATAGCTGACATTGCTATAGCAATGATTGAAGATGCAAAGGATGAAGGAATAGAATTATTAGTCTGCTCGTCTTATCGCTCTGTAAGGAGACAACAGGAATTATTAGATGAGGAGATTGACATGCATATTACTGCTGGTAAAAGCAATGATGAGGCTTTAGCTGAAGCTACACAAGGGCTTGCAATGCCAGGGCATAGTGAACATAATAGTGGGCTAGCTTTAGATATTGTAACCCCAGGTTACCAGAGCTTGGACCAAGGTTTTGAGGAAACAGACGCCTTCTACTGGCTTAGCAAAAATGCCTATAAATATGGTTTTATACTCCGATATCCTAAAGGAAAAACTGGAATAACGAAAATAAAATACGAACCCTGGCATTATCGCTTTGTAGGGCAGGAGCATGCAACTATTATAAAAGAAAAAAACTTAAGCTTGGAGGAATATTTAGCAGAAATCAATAAAATAAAGTGAAAATTTCATACATAAGAAAAACTAGGAAATACATAAGAAATATTAAGATAAACTAAGAAAGAAGGAATATTCATGAAAAAAGATAAAGTAGTAGGCGCGATGGTTTGGCTTGTGCCAGATTGTTTCTACCCTTCCATCAGTAGCCCAGGTCATTATGTAAGTCATGAGGCAATTTGTGTACTTAATACATCCAAAGACGATGCCCATATTAATTTAACCCTGTATTTTGAAGACAGGGAACCTGTACGAAGCTTTAAGACCACTTGCATGGGAGAGCGAACTCATCATGTCAGGTTGGACCAAATCAGGGATGATGATGGAAAGTCTATACCACAGGATGTTCCATATGCAATCATGATAGAAAGCGATATACCTATAGTTGTCCAATATAGTAGGCTGGATACTACACAGGCAGAAATGGGCTTGATGACAACTATGGCTCATCCAATTTAGCCATTTTAAGAACTTAATAATGAAATGCAGTGGATAAAGTAGTGAACTCGTTTTGCCTTAAGCAAAACATGGGATTCAGATGGAAATGCTACTCCACTTGAATTAATAAGAGTGAACTCGCTTATAGAAGTGGGAGTTCTGACGTAGGATAAATTGTAAAATAAAGTATTTTTAATTAAAATTAGTTATATAGTGAAACTTTATACACATATAAACGTCTTATATTATGAGTGATGATATAGGGCGTTTATTATTTTGTAGAATGTACCCTATAGTTATAAGCTGTATTCATAGCTGCAATCTGTATTCATATAATAATTGAAGCCTCATAAGATAGAGTAATCGCTCATTTATTAGAATGGATAGGAGTAGGTATTATGTGGGATGTAATAAAAAGTTTATGGGAGAGTAAGTATCTTAAGTCAGCTCTATATTTAGCTTTTATGCTTATATTGATGGGTTTTGGTGTTGCAGTTATATTTCGTGTATTAGGATTGGCATTTGAAAGAGTTAAAGAAATTGTGTCAATCTCTATGATTCTGTTCGGATCACACTTTTTATGACAACCACTTTACATACTTATATGTTATTCTGCAAATACGTTGATTCTCCATTACTACTACAAATCCTATATTTTCAGCTGATATGAGCTCTAGATTGATTCGTGATGGCAACAGCGACTGGAATATATTTATTATTTTAATTTCCTAGTGAACAATAACCACTGAGTTAACCTGCATTTCAACAGTAGAAGTTGTGATATCTATATTTCTGTTTCTTTGATATAATATACGGTGTTTGGTACACATTAATGTGTATAGGACACCGATTTTTTACGTAGAAATTATTTTGTATATATTATTTTAAGGATGAAACAGATGAACAAAGAAACAAGAAACTATATATTAATGTTTTGGGATCCTATATCCTTCGTAGCTGCCATGGCTTTTATCTCAATAAATGCAGTCATCCCCAATTTTTTAAATGAGCTGGGTGCCTCTGCTTTCCAAATCAGCCTTGCTAGTGCC
>JAAZEK010000531.1 GCA_012512335.1 Clostridiales bacterium
CGGAGGATTTGATATGAATACAATGATCGAGCAAATGCTGAAATCACATTGATTATATTTTCTATCTTGCGCGTGGATCTGAGGCTAATCAAAAGCATTTAAGGGAAAGATTGTTGCAGTCTGGTCATATTACAGAGGGCACAGCTTGCTCATTGGATGAAATAAAGCAAATGCTCCATAGTAAATTTTATTCAATTGATTTTGAACAGGCCAAAAGTGATGTTGAGCCTTTCATCCGAGACACATCGGTTATGGCTTTATGGAGCACTGACTTTTTCAAGCAGATTACTGACAATCTAAAATTTAAGTAGCATTTTTAGCTATGGTCAAAGAATTGCTAGGTTGCTATAATAAGCACTGAAGCAAGTAATACAGAGTGCACATATGCATTTAGGCTGTTAGGTGGGATTAAGGGAAAGACCTATGATGAGATAAGAGGAAGGATGGGTATGTTTATGAAACCTGTAAAGCTACAGGATATAGTAGACGGCATGGACATGCAGACGGACGAGAGCCGTGTATTTCTTTACAAGGAGACAGGTGAGATCATTTATGTCAGTATAGAGGATCTTTCCTTAGCAGAAGATTCTGAAGAAGAAGATGATTTTTCGGAATACTCGGATTGGCAGCAAGAATCAATAGAAGAAGCATTGGATGTAATTATTAATTGGGAAAATTACGAGGAGCTGCCAGACAAGTTTGAGATAAACGAATATCATCTTATGGAAGAGTTTTCTGGTTCCATTCCGGATGAAAGGATCAGTAATTCCCTATATTCCGCAATCCAGGGTCGTGGAGCCTTCAGGCGTTTTAAAGATACGACTATCCGATTAGGGGTAGAAGAAGACTGGTACAAATTTCGGGAACAAGCTTTTAGAGATATTGCTATTGAGTGGTGTGAGTATAATGGAATCAAGTACATCGACTGAAGTATTGATGTCTACATGTTTATTCCAGATGCATAAAGGTGAGCGAATGGCAACTTGTCATCCTTCTATCATTATGGTAGATTGTTATCAAAAGCAGTTTTAAGGAGCAATAAACAACATGGAGAACTATATAAGTACATATACAAATAGAAAAATCAATCCTGTACAGCCAAAATCAGAAGAAATAGTAATTGAAGATATCGCTCATTCTCTTTCATTAATGACTCGAGCAAACGGTCACCTATCACACTTCTATTCAGTTGCACAACATTCTATTAATTGTTACAAGGAAGCAAAGGCTCGCGGTTATTCAGAAAGAGTTCAACTTGGATGTATTCTACATGATGCCAGTGAAAGCTACATTTCAGACATCACAAGGCCTGTAAAACGTCAGCTGGTAGAGTATTATGTTATCGAGGATAGACTTCAAAGAATGATATATGAGAAGTTTGGCCTGACTAAGATAACAGAAGAAGAGCTTCAGCTAATCAAAATTGTGGATGATGCTATGCTATATTATGAATTTATAGAACTGATGGGCATTTCGCCTTTAGCAGAACTTGCTCCAGAAATGAAGATTGATCATGATTTCTCTCTAAGAGATTTTATTGAAGTTGAGAATGAGTTCCTTTACATATTCAACCAACTCACAAAATGAAAAACGGAGAAAGGATGGATAATATGTCTTTTGAAGTTAGCTACGATGGAAGTAAGATGTTAATACCCGAGTTATCATGTGACTGTGGCTATACCCATGCTATACCGGATCTAGATGTCTATATCGGTAGGGGTATTCTTCCAGAGAGTGCAAAGTATATACGGAAGCGAAACTTAGGTGATAATCTAGTACTGGTGGCAGATAATATTACATATGCAGTTGCTGGTAAGGATGTAGAAAAAATTCTTAAAGGGGCTGGGTTCCAGGTTGCTCTTTGTATTTTAGAAAGAGATGATGAACTAAAGCCAGATGAAACAGCAATTGGAGAAGTACTTTTATCTATGGGTTCAGATACGAATTTTCTGGTTGCAGTAGGTTCCGGTTCCGTTACAGATATCACAAGATATGTTGCATTTAGGACAGGAAAGCCTTTTATATCCATCGGCACTGCAGCCTCTATGGATGGATATACATCAGTTGTTGCACCTCTATTATTTAACGGTCAAAAGGTAAATAAACCATCAGGATGTCCACTTATAATTATCTGTGATATAGATGTTATGATGACAGCTCCCGAGCCTATGTTTGTTTCCGGTGTCGGCGATGTACTAGGGAAATACATTGCAAAGGCTGATTGGATACTGGGCAATATTATTAACGACGAAGTATATTGTCCTCTATGTGCAAACATCATCACCCAAGCAGTAGATAATTGTATGGCTAACATAGATATCATAAAAAGTAGAACACCAGAAGGCACACGAATCCTTATTGAAGCTCTGATTCTTGCAGGTATAACAATACTAATAGTAGGAAATACGAGGCCAGTAGCATCTATTGAGCATAATATGGGGCACTACTGGGAGATGAAAAAGCTTGAGCGCAAGGAAGAGGCTCCTTCTCATGGCACAGCTGTTGGGGTAGGAACCATATATTCTTTGAAATTCTTTGATTTTTTCCTAAACTTAGACTTATCTGAAATTGATAAGGACCAAATTAGAGAAAGGCGTTTTACCCGTGAAGAACGTATAGAAAAAATGAAGTCAGGCTACGGCGAAAAAATAGCCAAGGTCATCATGCATGAGAATCCGGAAGATTTTTTGGATTGGTATGAACAAGAAAGAAGGATAGATAGGGTTTCCAATCAAATGGAACAAGTAAGAGAGGTACTTAAATTTCTTCCATCAGCAGAA
>JAAZEK010000055.1 GCA_012512335.1 Clostridiales bacterium
AATATCTGTTATACTTAATGTGACAATGATCGCACTGCTAGTACGAGCGATAGTTTCTATTTTTGGCGGAATAGCCTTATCTAAAAAAATTAAGCAAGCCCAGCAAAACCAGATTGAAATTAAAGAGCGAATTACTGAACAGAACGAACAACCACAACCCGCTGTACAAAGCCTTATGGTGCAAGATGATTATTGCGGAAAAATGATTAGCAAGGAAAAAGCATATATCGTTAATGTCGATGATGAGCGCCACCACTTTTGCAGCTGGGATTGTAGGCAGAAATATTTAGCAGAAAGCGCATAATAATAAGACAACTACTGTCGACAGTATTTTTATAGACAGCCCTGGACGATCGGTTCAGGGCTGTTTTGTGGAAAAATAAAAGTTATTATACACTCAGAATCCCTCGGCATTTTGGGAAATTCGAACACCCAAAGAACTCATTTCCAGCATTTCGTCCTTTGCCAGCCTTTCTCCTTACCATTAATGCTCCACATTTTGGACACAAAACTTCGTCGGTGTTATCCTCGTTCTTCGGCTCGATCTGTACTTCATTTGACAGATTTTCTTCAAACACATCCGATTTAGTTTCATCTATCATATTGCGAAATTTTTCAGTATAATCTACTTTATTCTCTTTATGAATACTAAGAAAAAAATTAGCTAAACTTTCAATGCCTTTCTCACTAGTTGATACCGAATTTGGTTCAGCATCTATCTTACGAATATACTCGGCTAGCTGATCTGCACGGATTACCTGATTACGAACCTCTTTTTTTGCGTATCTCGCATTAAGCACAGTTTTAGGATTAGCTAGTACTACAACAGAGCGATAGTTATCGTAGAAATATTTGTCAAATGCGATTCGTAACAATGGATTCATTTGTGCTCCACGTATTTGCTTTACTAATTCTAGATGCCGTCTGTTTTGTGTGATAGGTGAGTAAATTCCTTCTTTTTTTGTATTGCGACCATAGGAGAATTTACGAATAAAATCACCATTACTATTTATCTCTATATCCCCGTATAGGTTTTTACATTCAATCACAAACTGATGTTTTCGAGTAATAATCAAGTAATCAACTTGTGAAGTAAGGCCTTCATGTTCAAAGTATAAGTCGTGTAGCACAAACATTGGAATATGGCTGTTCTCTAGTTCAAATCGAACTTGTTTTTCACCATAAATCCCAGCTTCTACAAATCGGATTTCATTTTCTATGGAAGTAGCAGTTTCACCAGAAGCCCTTTGCTGAAGCTCTTTAAGCACTTCTAGTTGGTGTACCGCCTCGCTATCATCCTTATAAAATACTGGACCTTTGATTTTATCAAATAACCCCACTTAAATCCTCTCCATTCTGCAAGTAAGAAACTGCTCTCAGCCTTGTTTATAAAATTGCTGGCAGTGTTTATCTCGCTTTTTGTAACACAGTCTGATAACTAGGTTAATTTTAAAGTGTGTTTTAATGTTATCACTTATTGCCATATTTTACAATGTTCTTCCTTTAGAGATTGAGCACACCTTTGTATACTAACTATTATATATAAAACGACACCATGCAAGAGCACAAGGTGTCGCTATTAAGATAATATAGTCTGTCTTCAATAATAAGTATGCCTTCTATATTCATCTATCTCCCTATAACACTATTTTCAGCCAAAACTTCAGGCTTATGTATCATACTATCTGCTTCTGTAATTTCTCGGATCACCTTACAAGGATTACCTGCAGCAAAACTATTGCTAGGGATGTCTTTTACAACAACGCTACATTCATCCTCCTCAAAATCCTGCTATGACTCAACCAAATGCTACTTTATTGAATCGTCACCTTAGGTGGATTGACATAATTATGGTATTGCTGCGCTACTCCACTCTCTTCTGTGTCGCCTAAGTGAAAGAACAATCGATACTGATATTCAACCACATCATTCGACTTAAGTAGCTTGCCCCCTAAAAAATAAAAGTTATTAGGAGCCATCAGGCCATAATCTCTAATATGCCAATGGGCAGGAAAATCCATATTCTCGGGGTTATCAAAGGCAGCAATTCCTAAAAGCTGTCCGTTGGACTCTCCATAATAATCACACCAGTGTGCCTGCCGTCCCCAGCATTCTGCTTCACCAATTCCGCCATAGGAATTGACCATAGTTCCACCATTGTCTGCTTTCAGCTTTTCAGACATCCGGATTCCTAAAGGACCAGCCTCCTTAGTTGCACCAAATTCCACCTGCCCATACTTGGCATGAAAAACAACTTTGATATCAATAATTCTTCTATCATTTGGCGTGTTATAAAAGGTAAAAGTTCTTTCTTCATCTATAATTGGTGTATTCTTAAAATCTGTCCAGATATTATGCGCTGTCAAAGAACCGTACACAGCACCTGAGTTTATTTCACTAAAGCTTTGATGGTGTTGTTTGCCGTATACTCCGGCAGGTTCATTCCAAAAGTCTACACCGTTTACATCTCCAATAGCTACCCAAATAGAACGGTGATGTGGATGCTCCTTAATGTCAAAATCCAAACGGGTAAAGTCGTTTCCTTCTGATAACTCTATTGGTCCTAAATATGGTTTTGCATACTGCTTATCGTATAC
>JAAZEK010000532.1 GCA_012512335.1 Clostridiales bacterium
AAACGCTTAACATTAAGCTATATTAACTTTTATTTCGTTAACAAAGGCATCATATTACCAGTGTTTGGAGGAGATGCCAAGGAAACCGATTTAGAAGTTATAGATATACTAAGTCAACTGTACCCAGACAGAAGAATCACTCAAATAAATGGGATGGCTATAATAAAAGAAGGTGGAAATGTTCATTGCACCACTCAACAAATGCCGAAGGCGAAGTGAAGCAGGAGAACCGTCCCCGTGCTTCACCCACGACTCGAAGGAGGATAAGACTATGAGAAAAATAAAAGTAGCAGCTACGCAGATGAGCTGTACTTCTAATATAGAGGAGAATATTGCTAGAGGAGAAGCACTTGTTAGAGAGGCAGCTGAGCAAGGAGCCAACATTATTCTACTTCAAGAGCTTTTCGAGACCCCATATTTCTGCCAAAAAGAAAAGCCAGAGTATTATCTTTATGCTACGGAGCTTGAAAATAATAAGGCAGTATCACATTTTAAAACTATTGCCCGTGAATTGGATGTTGTTTTACCTATAAGCTTTTATGAGAAGAAGAACAATGCCTTATATAATTCTCTTGCCATGATTGACGCAGATGGTCAAGTTCTGGGTGTTTATCGTAAGAGTCATATTCCTGATGGGCCGGGGTATGAAGAAAAATATTACTTTAATCCCGGTGATACGGGTTTTAAAGTGTGGAAAACCAAATATGGTAAAATCGGTGTTGGGGTCTGTTGGGATCAATGGTTCCCGGAAGCAGCTCGTTGCATGGCATTAATGGGAGCTGAATTACTATTCTATCCAACAGCCATAGGATCAGAACCTGAAGACGCCTCTGTAGATTCTCGTGATCATTGGACAACCTGTATGTTAGGTCATGCAGCAGCTAATCTTGTTCCAGTTATTGCATCAAATCGCATTGGCAGAGAAGAAGACGATGACTCTAGCATCACCTTCTATGGTTCTTCCTTCATTGCTGACACCACAGGCAAGATAATTACCCGTGCTAATCGTACAGATGAGGCTATTATAACAGCAGAATTTGATTTGGATCAGCTGGAGTTTCAACGCATTGAGTGGGGAGTATTCCGCGACAGAAGGCCAGATTTATATAAAGTAATTACCAGCTATGATGGAGAGTTATAAGGTGGAAAAAGCACAGATCCGAATATCCGTAAGAAATATGATTGAGTTTCTCCTTCGTTCTGGAGATATACATCAGGCTATGTCAAGTACCCGTCAATTGCAGCAGGGGACTCAAATTCATCGAAAACTGCAAGCAGAGGCCGGGGAAGACTATCAAGCCGAGGTTCGCCTATCTCTGGAGACTGAATTTGAGGAGTATAGCATTCTAGTAGAAGGCATCGCTGATGGAATTCTACAAGATGGTGAAGAAGTTCTTATTGATGAAATCAAAAGCACGTCTATGCCCCTGGAGCTAATTGACGATGAATTCAGCCAGCTGCACTGGGCGCAGGCAAAGTGCTATGGCTGGATGTTTCTTAATCAGACACAGACACAGCTAACCTCTATTACCATACAGTTAACCTATTGTCATACAAAAACCCATGAAATCATGCAGCTTCATAGAAAGTTTTCCTATGAAGAACTAAAAGAGTTTTATATAAATCTGATAGAAGAATATGCCCAGTGGATGCAAATGACTCAAAGTCACAAGGCTGTGAGAGATCAATCTATATATAGTCTCTCCTTCCCATTTCCACAGTATAGAAAAGGTCAGAGGAAGTTAGCGGCAGAAACTTATCGAGGTATTCGGGATAAGAAGCTTCTCTTTGTTCAAGCACCTACAGGGATAGGCAAGACCATCTCTGTCCTGTTCCCAGCAGTAAAGGCTATGGGAGAGGGAATGGGTGAAAAAATCTTTTACCTAACTGCCAAGACAGTAACTCGTCAAGTGGCAGAGGAGACAATTGGATTATTGTCTAAAGCAGGGCTACATCTTCGCTATATTACTCTAACTGCCAAGGATAAGATTTGCATGTTAGAAAAACCTTCCTGTAATCCTGTAGATTGTCCATACGCCAAAGGTCACTATACCAGGGTGAATTCTGCTTTAATGGACATTTTAACAAACGAAAATCTTATTACACGGGATGTTGTTTTGCAATATGCTGAAAAACATAAAGTATGTCCTTTTGAATTTACCTTAGATATCGCCTTATGGGCTGATTGTGTTATCTGTGACTACAATCATGTCTTTGATCCCAGAGCTTACCTACGTCGCTTTTTTGATTTTGGTGGAGACTATGTTCTTTTAGTAGACGAAGCCCACAATTTGGGGGAAAGAGCACGAGATATGTTTTCTGCGGAGCTTTCTAAGCAGGCTCTTATGAAATATAGAAGTGATTGGAAACAGCAGGCACCAGATTTATTTAAAGCCTTTACTGCCGTCAACAAATGGTTAATTGAGCTTCGTAAAAGCTTTGAAAAGAGCTATGATGATAGAACCATTGACCTACCAGCAGATTTCATTGATTTACTGAAAATATTCCATCAAGAGCTGGAAACCTATCTTTTGTTAAATTACAAAAATGCCCCACAGCAATTGACAGATTTATTTTTCGACTGTCGCTCTTTTTTAGCTGCTGCTACGATGTTTGAGCTAGGCTACCTAGTTCATGTAATCCGGCAGGGAAGTGAGCTTCGAATTAAGCTTCTTTGTGCTGATCCTTCACGACGACTTCGAAAGACCTATGAGAAGAATAGGGCTATTATATTTTACTCAGGAACCCTTCAACCGCTAGATTTTTATCAGGATGTTTTAGGGGCGGAAGTAGAAGATAGGGCTTTATGTTTACCATCACCTTTTCCAGCAGAAAACTTCTGTTTGCTTATAGCTGGTAACATTTCTACCCGTTATCGAGATCGAGCTGACAGCTATGAAGCAGTGGCTCACTACATAAAAGCAGCCGTAGACCATAAAATTGGAAATTATCTTGTGTTTTTTCCATCATTTCAATATTTGGAACAGGTTTTTGAGATTTACCAGGATAGCTGGCCCCAAGATAAAACTATGGTGCAACAAAGAGGGATGGA
>JAAZEK010000533.1 GCA_012512335.1 Clostridiales bacterium
CCAGCTTCAATAACCTGTGTAGCAATTACTATTAACTTATCTGAATTTGTGATATCAGCTATCACATCTTTTCTATACTTCGCATTGTCATCACCTGTCAATTCAATAATATCCAGATCAGGTCTTTTATTTATCATGATATTATAGAATTTGCGGGCAGAAACCTTGGTAATAAATTCAACTAATACCTTATTATCTTCAAATCGAATTACTTTATCCGCTAGGACATCTAGATCGATTTTGCGATATTCAAGAAGAGCTAAATCTATGTCGACTCTGTTCTTGAAGATAGGGTTTTTAAAATACCTTTCAGGTCTTTTGATAAGTTCTATGAAATGTCCTCTATCATCATCCAGCATTTTATCCAATCTCGGCAGTGTTGCAGACATAATAATCATTTTTATGTTTAGCAATTTGGCATATGTATTTAGAAATATAATAATATGTCTCCATATGCTACTTCTATAACTCTGTATTTCATCCATTATCACTACACTATTACATAATTTAACTAATGGAAACAATTGCTCCCTACCACAACCAAACAAAGCATTAAAAAAATTAACATGAGACGTAACTACAATAGGATAGTTATTTAAAATACGTTCCAAATAAGAATGTTCGTAATTAGATTCATCAGAATCCATATCCTTCTGGATGATAATAGGTGTAATGGAATTCACAACAGCAAAGTCAATATCCTTCTTAAAATATTTCGATAAAGTGCCTGCAGTCTGTTCCACCAATGTGTTGAAAGGAAAAATATAGAACACATTATTTATGTCGGTATCCTCTTTAATCATGTTCAGCATTAGATTAATAGAGGTTTCTGTTTTACCAGAACCTGTCGGTGCTTCGAGATAATATATATTTCCATCAGGACTTTCTTTATATCGGCTTTCTGACTCCATCATCATATCGCTACGCAATGCATTAATCGGGCTATCAGCAAAATAATTTTTATCTTTTCGATATTCAACTATACCTTTATAGATGATTCCATTTTTATATCTCTCCAGCAAGATATCTATATTCTCTATTGTGTTAAAGTTAATCTCACTTCCATTCATGTATTTTGCTGTTGCACAGTAATCACAAACAGTAATTAATGCGTACATTAACTTATTTAATATGTAGAATTCTATTTCATCGCTTATTATTTCCTTCCTCTTGGTTTCGGGGGCATCTGAAGTTATAAAATTTATGTTATTTCACTAGCGTTGCATAAAGTAAAAAACTATTTGTCAAGCGCTAGATTAGTAAGTAAATCAGATAAAACTGGCGAAAACAGCAGTTATTTTGCAAATATTGCTGCAATATAAGTAAAAATCCTTTATAATAGAGATATTGGGTAGTTCTTGTCCAAATCTCTATTATAAAGGAGAACGAAAATGCAAGACAAGGATACCACAAAAACCACATTTTTTCAATTGTTTCAGCCAGTTTATCAAGGACTATTCTCACAGTATATTGAGGAAACGGGGGTAGACAAATATGTTAAAAAACTAACCACCATGAAATTGTTTCAGCTTTTATCTTTTGCGCAACTGGAGCAATTCAATGGTTTGCGGGACATCAGCAACAGCCTTAATAATGAAGATCATAGTCTTAGCGTTGAACTTGAATCCATTAGCCATTCACAGATTTCTCGAAGATTAAATTCAATCCCTACAAGCGCCTTCCATGTGCTTTTTCAAGATCTAGTGCAGCAAGTAGGTATTAAGACGGGATTCGAAAAAATCCGAAATACCCTAGGTAACATTTACCTAATTGACTCGTCGACAATAAGCCTTTGCCTTAGTCGTTATCGATGGGCAGAATTTCGGAAGACTAAGGGTGGTGTAAAACTTCATCTGCGTATCCGGTTATTTGAACAAGGTGTACTGCCAGATCATGCAGAGATTACGGCAGCAAAACCCAATGATAGAACTCAAATGGATAACCTGATAGTCGAGGAAAAAGATGCGATAAATATATTCGACCGTGGGTACATAGACTACAAAAAGTTTGATGAATACTGCGAAAAAGGGATACGATTTGTTACACGCCTTAAGGCTAATGCTACCGTTGCAGTACAACAAGAGTTTCAACTGAAGCCGGAAAGCTTAATCAAACAAGATTGCATCGTTATACTGGGCGGGCCACAAACAAGAATGGAGCATCCTGTGCGATTAATAGCGACAGCTGACTCAGAAGGAAACCCTATAACCATTGTAACTAATGACCTTACCATAGATGCTGAGGAGCTTGGTGAGTTATATCGCTATCGGTGGCAGATTGAAATTTTTTTCAAATGGCTCAAGCAAAACCTGCATGTGAATCACATGTATGGACTCAGTAAACAGGCTGTGGAAAACCAGTTGTATATCGCATTAGTCACTTTTTGTCTGCTGATGATAATTAAACTGACCTCTGGTTACGACGGTCCATTACTAACGGTTAAGCGATTTCTGCGTGTTTGTCTCTATGATCCGATCGAAGCATTCCTTCGAAAGCTTAATTACAAGAGCAAACGGACCTCTAGGGGAAGACGGCGATTGGACCATGAGAAAGTATTTCAGCATACCTTGAGCCAAGTTATTGAAGGTGAAGTTGATTTCCTGGATGATTTAACTTACGACCCAGTAATTCTTTAAAAAGAGCATATGTAAAAATGTGGATAAGGGCTACTCTCTATTGGTATCAGTCGTTTTAGCCCTGACGAGAAGAAACATATTTACATTTTATTCTATATTTACCGTTTAAATCAATATCACTAAAGACCTTTGGACTTTACTTTTTTACTTAATTTTCATGCAACGCTAGTGATTTTATATATAGAAATATACTTAATTTTACTTTTGATTAATCAATGCCTTAATTTTTTCTGTAGCTGTTAGCAGGGAACTAATAGATTCGTCATGGTTCAACCGATCTATGAGTGTGGCAATTAGCTTTGAAAGATCTACCTCTACAAACCACTCTGCATTACGAACTACATCGGGTATATATGTGAGGTTGGTAGAAAAGAAGCGTTTAATCAGACCTTGCTCATAGCATTTATTGAACTCTTCAACACCTTCTGTAAAAAGGCCAAAAGTAACAGCAGAATATATATTAGCTGCATTTCGTCGTTTAAGTTCCTTTGCAATTTCAATAATGGATTCACCAGAAGCAGCCATATCATCTACTATGATAACATTCTTGCCTGCTACATCACTACCCATATACTCGTGTTGAACGATAGGGTTTTTGCCATTGACGACCTTTGTGTAGTCCCTTCTCTTATAGAACACCCCTACATCAATTCCAAGTACACTTGCGTAATAAATGGCACGGTCCATAGCACCAGTATCTGGGCTGATTATAATAGTATTTTCTCTATTACTAATTAAATGATTTTCATTATTATAAATTGCCTTAATAATATCATAGGTAGGGTGGATGGTTTGAAAATCTATTAAGGGAACAGCATTTTGTACCCTGGGGTCATGAGCGTCAAAGGTGATAATGTTATCCACGTTCAAGCGTTCCAACTCTTGTAGGGCTATAGCGCAATCTAAAGATTCACGGCTTCTTCTTTTATGCTGTCTACCAGCGTACAGGAAAGGCATGATAACGGTTATTCTTCTATCTTTTCCGCCGATTGCAGAAATGGTCCTTTTAATATCCTGAAAATGTTCATCGGGCCCCATGTGAGTGGTAATTCCGAACATCTTGTAAGTGCAGCTGTAGTTTCCTACGTCAGATATAATATAAATGTCTTTTCCACGGATGGTTTCATTTAATACTGCTTTTCCTTCTCCATTGGAAAAACGCACATTATCAACGTCCACCATATATGATTCTTTTATTTCGTCCAGATAAAAATTCTGATGTTGTTCGGACCAATCACTATTTCTTCGTTCTACTACCTGTTCATTAACCTTCATGCCCAGATCACGACAATTGTCCATTGCAATAATAGCCAGTTGACCAAAAGGTATTCTGGAAAAAGATTTTATTTCCATGTAATAAGGACCTCCTTAAAATGTTAGCTCTCTTATCTCAACATCATTATATAGTGATTCTACAAAATAGTAAACATCAAAACAATTTAGGAGAATTTACAGCAAATTGTAGTATATATTTCCACTTAAATGGAAAAATAACTAAAATGATGGCGAAAGGTGGAAGTTTTATGGCACAAGCTCTTTGTACAATTTGTGGAAATACATGTTCGGAAGGAATTTCTCGCAGCTGTCCAGAATGTGGTAACTGTGTTTGCGATGATTGTGGAGATCTTTTCGAAGGCTATTGTCAAAGCTGTATCGATTCCATAGCAAATAAATTTGAGGAAATCTGATAGTTACTATTCACTCGGAAGTAAAATAATAAATATATATATTTTGATTTATTATTTTGATGTGAACAGCAACAGTGATCTGTTTCAATCAAATTTCTAAGAATTCTGGAATTGCAAAAGTAGGAAAGGCGTGCTATACTCATTTACGGGTACCAAAAATCTTTAGGTTGACATCGCAGTAACAATGGCATAAGATATTTAGGTAAACATTTTTAGAAAATATGTACCCGTAGCTCAGTTGGATAGAGTACTTGACTACGAATCAAGGGGTCGCAGGTTCGAATCCTGCCGGGTACGCCAAAAAAGACATGACTTTCCGCTAAGGGGATGATATGTCTTTTTTTCTATGAAAAGTATGGTAGAATAGGCGTAACCTACGGCATTATGCACGCAGATAAATTGGAATTTATGATGCGATTTGGGCAGTGGCAGCGATATAGCATCATTGCAAAAAAGCAGGAGGGACATAGGGATGGAGTTCACATTCAAACAGTGTACGCTGGATGACGCTCATGCGCTGCATGACATTTCTTATAGAACATATCATGAAACCTTCGCACACATGAACACTCCTTCAACCATGGAGACTTATCTGGAAAAGGCGTTTAACATAAACAAGTTGCGGGGGGAATTATTGGACAGCAATTCGTTATTTTATTTTCTTTATGCGGACGGAGCATTGGCAGGCTACTTAAAGCTCAATGAAGCTCCTTCACAAACCGATATCAATGAGATACAATCGTTAGAAATTGAAAGAATCTATGTGGCAAAGGAATTTCAAGGCAACGGCCTGGGACGCTTTTTGATGAACAAGGCTATTGCTACAGCGCGTGCGAGGGGAAAAGCATATATATGGCTTGGCGTCTGGGAGAAAAACAATAAGGCCATTTCATTTTATAAAAAGAGTGGGTTTTATGAAACCGGCACACATTCCTTTTTTATGGGAAGAGAAGAACAAACCGATTTTGTAATGCGTAAAAATTTGTAAATTGGGCTTCGTCAGTCCAAACGAATACCAAGAGTCTGTGACTCTTGGTATTTTTGATTTTGGCATATGTGTGTAATCATAGTCAAGCTGAAATTATGTGTAATACAAAAGGTTTGCAATTGCATGAAAGTTAATGGTGAGCATGTAAGCTCAGCAGACTATATTAATTAGCTTTTCTTTAATGTATATTATTTTCTTAATTTCTTTGCCTGCAATATGCATCTTAACCTTGTTGCTTGACTTAGCCACCTCTTTAATGTTGTTTTCGTCAGTATTGCTGTTAATTTCGATTACATCCCGAAGGATTCCATTGACTTGAACTGCTATTTTTAAAATGTCCCGAGCTAACTTTGTCTCATCACACAATGGGAATAAGCAGTTACGTTCATGAATCCTTTTGTTTTAAATAATGACACTATACCTACAATTGCTAAGAACATTAGTGATCTGCTAATCAATTACCTAAACTGTCCTATTATAAATACTGTCGTTTTTTCATATGGTTTTCATGGAAGAAGGAAAGAGGTGTTTCAAAAGGTTCTGGCGAATATTTCAAAGATAGAACATAACTTTATACCTTTTTTACTTTGGTGTAGCAAGGAAGAAAATATACGTAGGATGAATGCAGATAACAGAAGTGATGATCGCATTCAACGAGCTTTAACTGAATCCCGAAAAGCTTTTGATGATGTGATTTACCCTAAATTAGATATAACTAGTTTGTCTACTTCCGAAGCAGCAGAAACGATAATTAATGAAGCTGGATTATTAGTACAAGAAATGATAATGTACTAAAATGAGATAACTCAATTGATTAGCATGGAGGTATAAAGGAATGGACGTAAGAAAATTTATAGAAATCATGTCTATCGCTGAAAAATTAAAGAATAATACAAGACACTCATGGACTTCCTCGGGTCGTCATGAAAGTGTAGCAGAGCATAGTTGGCGACTGTCTTTGATGGCATATTTCATAAAGGATGAATTCCCAAATGCTGATATTAGCAAAGTAATATTAATGTGCATTTGTCATGACCTGGGAGAAGCAATTACGGGTGATATACCTACGTTTTACAAAACTGAAAGTGATGAGATTGTAGAAAACAGAGAAGTTCAAAAGCTGATCAGTAATCTGCCAGAACCATATAAACAAGAGCTTTCTATGCTGTTTTTAGAAATGCAAGAACAAAAAACATTAGAGTCAAGGATTTTTAAGGCACTTGACAAGATGGAGGCATTAATTCAACATAATGAGGCTGACATATCAACATGGCTTCCTCTTGAGTATGATTTAAATCTTACATATGGAGAAGAGGAAGTGAAATTTTCAACATATATGAAGGAATTGAAAGAGGCTATAAATGAAGATACAGTGAGCAAAATAAATTGTTCAAAAGAATCAGTATCATGAATTTTATGCTGGTCCAGTTCCTCAGCATCGTAAGACTAAAACATTACATAAAATCACATGCAGGAATTGCTGCACAGTACAGCGAAGCTGAATCTTAAGATTGGATCTTGTGGAGGTTATACATATGCATGAATTGAATCCATTTTTTTGCGGGGGTAATAAAATGTTAGATAATAGGTTTTTATCCGTAAGTGGAGTAGTTATAAGAGAGAATAAGGTATTACTTGTACGCCAGTCATACGGAGCTGCAAAAGGATTGTTAATAATACCTGGTGGATATTTATCACAAGGAGAGATGCCTAATACCGCCCTTGAACGTGAAATATTTGAAGAAACAGGGATTGTTGTATTAACTGAAGAACTAATTGCTATAAGATTTTCAAATAAAGACTGGTGGGCAATTTTCTCTACTAAATATATTTCAGGAGAACCTACCCCTGATGGCAATGAAAATGATGCAGCAATGTTCCTTGATATTGAACATGCGTTATTAAGAGATGACTTAACTTATACTACAAAAGAGATACTGAAAAACTTCACAGCAAATAGCAAACTATCATTATCAAGTTTTTGTCCTAATGGGATAGACCCAGAAAACTATAAGTTATATAAATAATGCAATGTATTTTAACCAAATCAGATAAGTAGAAAAGTGCATAGCATTATCACTTTTTTGGAGGTGCATATTATGAATTGTGAGTTGCGAAAGTTATCACCAGAGGATGGTAGAGATGTATACGAGATGTTGCAAGAACTTCCAAGAGATGAGAATGGATTTATAAACGGATGTAATGGAAGAACATATGATGAATTTAAAAAATGGTTAACTAAGAGTAACAACGTTGCGAATGGTATTGGTCTTGAAGATTGGATGGTTCCACATAATATCTACTGGTTATATGTTGACGGATTACCAGTAGGAATGGGTAAATTACGGCATTATTTAATTGACAAGCTCAGAGAAGAAGGCGGGCATGGTGGCTATTCAATTCTCCCTTCTCATAGGAATAGGGGCTATGGTAAGTTGCTTTTAAAAATGCTTATTAATAGTGCTAGAGATATGAAAATTGAAAGGCTCCTCCTCACAATCCAAAACCATAACATACCATCTATTAGAGTTGCTCTTGCAAACAATGGAAGAATAGAAGAAGTAGATACCCAGCGTCATTTTATTTGGATTGACTGTTAACTATGCATTAGATGCATAAATTCTTAAGATGGGCTCAAAATGTTGTCTGTATTTTAGAATAAATTATCTCTGTGGGGGCTATAAGTTCTTGATATATAAAAGAAAGGAATTTTATATTTTGAAAGCAGTAAGAATGTTTGGGAAAATATCTATAATTATAGTATGCTTGATATTAGTAATGTTGATTATTGGAATTCCAGCTGGAAATGATTTGATAGCTTCAAGAGTATCCAGGAGTCTGAGAAATACACCTTTGCCAAATGATACAGAAATCATTGATTATACTTCAAAAGCTGGGAAGCTTGTTGGTAACGGTAACGGCATGCAATATTTTGGAGCCATACTCATTAAGTCGAAACTAACATTAGAAGCGTTAGAAATTTATTATACCCAGTATCGTGATAATGATTGGAGTTTTTTAGTCATGAAGCAGGAA
>JAAZEK010000534.1 GCA_012512335.1 Clostridiales bacterium
AGAACAAGGTTTTGTGGATGAAATGCGGTGTTTATGTGGATGCTATCCACAAGGAGGCTGGCATACAACCACAAAACTGAAGAAGCTGCTGCACTAGTCAACGTTTTTTAGACACGTAATCACAATAAATGAGTCATTAAAAACTGTATTTTAGAACTGGCCATATTGTTCCTTGAACTGCTTCGGTGTGAGGTAGTTCAAGGAATACGCTGGCCTTTCTTCGTTAAAGAACCTTATGTATTCATCTACTTCTTCACGGACGTTAGATTCTCCTGTTATATGAAAATCGGTAAATATTTCTGATTTCATCCATCCATTGATGGCCTCCATGGCTCCGTTGTCTGTAGGTGTCCCTGCGCGTGACATCGACCGGATTATATTGTACGCAGGAAGCATCTCATTGAATGCTTTAGAAGTATATACTGAGCCCTGGTCAGAATGAAGTATTGTCTGAAGGTCCGGATATTCCTTCTTGAGTTCCAGCAGACTTTCCAGGCCACTTATGTAAGTCATTCTGTCTCCTCGCCTAGAGGAAAGAGAATGGCTCACGATCTCATTGTTCCACAGGTCCATATATATTGTTAATTCATAGTATATTCCTTTTACAGAGAACGCAGTCATGTCGCTTACGATGCACTGCATAGGTCCTGTGGCATTGAGTTCTGACAGCAGAAGGTTTGGGTACACCTTGAATGGATGGCCTGGTTTCTTGTATTTGTAATGCTTCGATTGGCTCTTGATACCGGCTGCTTTGCAACACTTGTGCGCATACGGATCGGAAACAATCAGTCCCGTATCCAACCGTATCTTAGCATTAAGCCACCTGTATCCATGGGATGGATATCTCTCATGATACTCCTTGAAGAGCATGATATTACTGATGAACGCACGGGTCCTGTCAGCAGGATGGGTCAGGCGTTTTCTCCAGTAGTAGTAACTGCTTCTGCAGATCCCCATTGCCCGGCAAAGGTCCTTCACTGAAAAGAACTCGGATAACTCCAGTATTACTTGGTATTCTTGTTGCCTAGGAGAATATACTCCTTGTCCGCACCAACTCCTTTCACCATGTAGCCTTTTTTTAACCGGGCTTCCCTTATCTTCGATTGCATCAGTTCTTCAAGCAGTTCCTCTTTGCTCATCGAAGAGTATTCCTCCGGATATTTTTTGATTGGTGAAATGGATACCCCGGGGTCGTCTGATTCCTTTTTCCTCTTCCCGGTTCTGTGCTCTAAGCCCTGTGATTCTTCGTAGAGAATCCGATAGCGCCGAGCGCTTTCTTCACTTATCCCAAAGTGCTCAGCAGCCTTCAGGTTGGACAGCCCGGAGTGGTAGATCTTGCAACCCACCTCCAACCGTTCTTCTTTGGTGTACTTCACTGGAAACCTCCTTGTACAAGCTATGCAGGATACTTGTACTAATATTACATTATTGAAGTACAACATCCCACATTTTTGTGTCCAAATTTAGTTTACCAGTACATATCGCATTGTTTTGTTTTTTTATTCACTGTTTATCCCAAAATAAAAAGTTGGGATAAACATGCAAAGTTGGGATAATCGCTATGCAATTCGTTAAGATTCGATAACCCTTGTAAGTAAACCCAACTTCTACTTGGATGTATGTCTGTGCATTGAAAAAGCCCAGACTAAGTCTGAGCTCTCAATGCAGTTCGGATTGTGATCATTTTTTATGTGTGCCTTCTGGAAGTGATTCTGTCTCTGGGTAAGGACGCAATATCATCCTTACTCGTTGTGTTCGCAAATCCGAACTTTTCAAGTTCTGATTCCATAATGCTATCCAGCACATGAGTGTAGATGTTCATTGTGATGCTGATGTTGGAATGACCCATCAGTTTTTGAACCACTTTTGGCTCCATCTGCTTCTCGAAACATCTTGTTGCAAATGTATGCCTGAGTGCATGCTGCCCGCCATTTGGGATATTCGCCTTCTCGCATATCCTCCTATAATAGTTGTTGACTTGAGAAGTGCTTATCATTGAGTCTTTGTTATAGTCATAGAGTATAAGATCGTCCTTGTTCTCCTGTTGCTGTTCAAGCGCAGTTTCGAGATAAGGTTTCAACTTGCTGCTGATAGGGATATCTCTCTGTCCCGACTCAGTCTTGGTACCTTCCTTAAGAAAG
>JAAZEK010000535.1 GCA_012512335.1 Clostridiales bacterium
ATGTTTTCCCCCCAAATTTGTTATACTACACCCTAAACCACTGATTTTTTACAACCTTACTTAAATCTCTTTTTGATGGTTTATCAAGTATATAATACAACATTATCCTGTCAAAGACAATTTGCGTGAACAAAAAACTGCTTTTTTCAGAGGCACCGAGTTACTAAAATCCTATACCTTCCAAACTCACTTCGTTCAGACAGTGAAAGGTGCTTAACGCATTTTCTGCTGATATTCCCTAAGATTGATAATCGTTCCTGCAAAGGCTTCTTCCATATGAATTATTATTTTGGCGTGAACAGTAACGGCACCGATGACAAGCTTGAGATTATAATTATAACGGTAAAAGAGCAAGAGGAAAAGGAAAAGTAGGGAAAAGAAGGTAATGTAGAAGGTGATACAGAAGTAACACAGGAGAGAAGGAGGAGATTATACCATTTGATTAATCCTTTTGCTCAAGGCTATATGCGACTAAATCCGAAAGGAGCGAATTAGCTTTGCAAGATTTTTCAGTAGCAATTCTAAAAGAAAATGCTGACACAAATATTGAAGGACAGCTGATGGTCATATCTGGAGAGAACAAGGAAAATATATACGCCAGAGAAGGTACCTTCTTGGAAAAATGGTGTGAGTATGCTGAAAAGCATGACATATTTATAGTGCCTGGCTTATATATAGAGGGTAACTATCTATGTCTATGTCTCATAGATAATAGAGGAAAAATAATTGGTATACAAAAAGCATGTCATATAAATAAAGAAAACTTTCCTGATTTAAAACAAGATAGCAATCTAAACATTATAGAAACACCTTTTGCCAAAGTATTTCTCAGTGTAGATGTAGATATATACAAACCAGAAGTTATAAGAGCGGCGGTCTTTTCCGGAGCTGAGATAATAGTATCAGTACAATATATACAAGATAACCGTTATAATGAATCCATGGTGTTGGCTGGGGCGTGGCAAAATGCACAGCAGAACTGTATTTATATAATAAATGCTCATAATCTGGGAGGCAGTATCATAGGCCCTTGTGAGACTTCAGATGATAGAAGTGGTTTTATTAAGAGGATGGATGCCCAATTAGATTTTATATCTGCAAAGCTTTCCAGTAAAGCACGGGATGGGGCATACGATGGTTTCCCCATATTTAAAACGTTAAACACAAATTTATATCGTAAGATGTTCAGACGGGAAGGTGATCTTCTTTGAAATTGAATTGGATTGTCAAACTGCTGACTAGAGTTACCTGGGCTAAAAATAATGGAGATAAAATAAAGAAATATATAAGCTCAAAACATATACAAACGAGCTCTAATTTGGATTGTATAGATAGAAGCCAGATAAGGGTATGTGCCGTTCAGCAGGAAATACAGCTTATGAAAAACTATAAACAATATGTTGATAGGATGCATGAGTTTGTGGATCAGGGGGTAAGAGAAGGAGCACAGCTCATAGTATTTCCAGAATATAATGGAGCACTTATATTAGGAATGTTACCCTTAGTTGAAACGATACTAAAGAGACTAATAAAGCAAAAAAGTAAATCAGCAGATAAAAATAGCACTACAGCAATAATATCAAAACAAGACAAAGATATTTCCACAGATACAGCTATTGAATCAACCCAAAATGCGAGCATAGATATGGTAGGTGTATTATCCATATTAACTCCATTCTTGCTGGATATATTTAAGACTACTTTTTCAGAGCTGGCATTGCATTATGGAGTATATATAATGTCGGGCAGTATAATGGTTGCTGAAGGTGATTCAATTTATAATAGGGCTTATCTTTTTGACCCAGACGGAAAAATTGTTGGTAACCAGGATAAACTTCACCTAGTAATGATGGAAAGAGCTATGGGTATGTCAATGGGAAAAGATCTGTCAGTATATAACACACCCATTGGAAAACTAGCATTTCCAGTCTGTATGGATGCTAGCTATTTCGAGACATTTAAGATTGCTAAGGATAAGGGAGCCCATATAGTGATGATTCCTATTGCAAATATGGAGGAATATCATGATTACCTTGCTCTTAGGGGAATTTGGCCACGAGTACAAGAGAGCGGTGTATATGGAATTAGGTCAGCTCTGGTAGGAGAACTATATGGTATAAAGTTCACGGGCAAGGCAGGCATATTTGCGCCTCTAACATTAACGCCTGACGGTGATGGTGTACTAAAGTTATCAAAGAGCTATGATAGAGATGAGATAATTGTCTGCGATCTGGATTTATACCTCATTGAAAGATACTATGACCCTTATTTTAGTGATCAAAACATTGAATTTATTAACAAATATTATCCTAGTATATATGAAAAGTTACGGCCCAATAATGAGAGATAAACAACTATTCCCTGGTTTCTGAACAAATTTCTGAAAATGCAACCAGCCTTAGACTCTCATCATTTTTTGCTGCCTCTTCACAGCTTGCTGTGAAGCCAGATTTAGAAAAAAGGTAGTAATAACACTGTTCAAAATTAATATACGTGAACGGTCTACCAGTGATTGATATACCGAAAGAGATAAATTTTCATTGCGCCATTTGCATTCACAGAAGATAGCTTGTGTTTTGTGATAGGCAAGAATATC
>JAAZEK010000536.1 GCA_012512335.1 Clostridiales bacterium
GAAGCACTATACCTAACACCTAAGTCACCCTCAACAGTACGTTTTATAAAAGGTTCTGGAAGTCCTTTCATAACAACTCCTGACTGTGTTGGATTACCATCAGCTATAGAATGTACATCGGTTGTAGCTCCTCCCACATCAACTACCAGAAGGTCACCGATTCCTTTTTCCTTCCCATGGCCTACTGACAAACGATTAGCTGCACTAAGAACTGCTGATGGAGTTGGCATTAATATACCCTCTATCAGCTTCTTCACTTTTGAAAGCCCTTTGGCTTGAATAATCCTCTGCAAAAATATCTTACGTATAGCTTCTCTGGCAGGTTCTATGTTCAATTTATTAAACTCGGGCATTACATTTGCACATACTGTTACCTGCTTACCTGCTTTAGATAAAGTATCAGATGCTTGGTCTACTACAGACTTATTTCCGGCTATAACAACCGGAAAGTTTTTCTTTATATTAGCCAATGCATGGGCATTATGTAAAATTACATCCTTGTTACCACCATCTGTTCCACCAGTTAGAAGTACAATATCTGGTATTAATTCTTCTATCTCAGCTGATTCACTTGGACTTAGCTCGTAGGAATACACCTTCATTACCTTTGCACCTGCACTTAGAGCTGCTCTTTTCGCCGCTTCTGCTGTCAGGTCTGGGACCAAACCGACAGCTATCATCTTTAAGCCCCCCGCAGCGCTGCTACATGCATATCTAGCTATATAGTCAACATTGCCTATACACTCCTTTAAGGTATATAGGGCATTTTCCAACCCTTCATTTATATCTGTGGCTACCGTCGTAAATGATCTGGCGGTTCCTAAGATGGCCTCATTTTCCAGATCTACAGCGGTGACCTTAGTATATGTACTTCCAAAGTCAATGAGTAACACTGCTTGCATATATCATTCAGCTCCCAAATCCCCTTTGATTTCTAAGATAGCAGTATCGGGAAGTGTCCCAGGGGGATAAACACGATTAAATCCCATATCTTCGAATTTTTTCTTAACCTCTTCAAAAGGTGTCTTTCCAACAACAAGATTGCCGCCAACATAGAGAGGAATATTCTGTAATCCAGCTTCATCACATTTTTCTCTAAGCCCGCGGCAATCAAGTTCACCATGTCCATATAAAGATGATACTAAAATAGCATCAGCTGCAGTTTCAATTGCAGCTTCTATAAATTCTTCCTGAGGAACCATTACTCCCAGGTTTACTACTTTGAAACCAGCTTCACTAAAAGCATAATCTAGGATCTTGTTCCCTACAGCATGAACATCAGAACCGATTACGCCTAATACCAGTGTTTTTTTGCTCAACAGTTTTCACCTACCTTTAACAAATTGAAACCAAATTCGTTTAGACTCTCCTTCTACATTTAAATCAATCAGAAAAAATAAAATGGGTTGTCAGAATTTGGATCATTGTAAACTCTGCAATCTTCCATCCAACTATCCATATTTTCTTTTATTGTTTGAACCAATTCTTCGTAGTCTGATTTATCAATATAACCAAATTTCAACATAGACTTATAAAACTTTTTTATGCTTGCTGCAGTGCTTTTTATTGTTCCAGGAGTAGACCACATACACTTGCGAATGAAAAAATTACCCAAGAAGTCACTTATTTTATAGAAATGTGTACCATGTACCATCTCCAAAGGTTCTTCTCTCAAGAGATATGAATTTATATAGAAGTTCACATTCAGCCAATGACTATTTACTGTTTTTTCCTTCAATCCTGAATCTAATAAATCATTAGAAAACTCATCTAGGTAAGCTTCATTTCTTCCACGAATTTCATCGCATTTTTGTTCATATTTTTTATAATCTATGTCGAAATCACCATTGTCATCATCGTCTTCATCTTCATCTTCATCATCTTCATCTTCATCATCTACATCGTAATCTTCATCATCTTCGTCTACATCGTAATCTTCTTCGTCTTCGTCTACATCGTAATCTTCTTCGTCTTCGTTTTCTTCGTTCACTTCATAATCCTCGTATGCCATCTATTTCCCCTCCACTCTAATATTTTTATTTCTCACTCAAAATCAAACTTATATTGGTCTAGATTTAAGTCATTCTTTAATTGGATAACATCCCGCTGAATAGCGTCGTTAAGCGGAACACCCTTTTCCTTACGATATAGCCATGCTAGATGTTCTTTTTCCCCAGCAGTGTATATACGTTCTTGGCCTGGTGCAAGCTTCGAAGCACGTAGCTCTCTTAGAATATCCCCTGTTGTCTTTTTAAATACGTCTAATTCAGTAAAGGCTTCAATATTTATAGCAATGAAGAAGTGTCCTATATGATAGGCAACCTTTTTTCCATTATCCAGACCGGTCAATGCCTTTAGAAATGCTCCACCTTGTAAAGCAGCTGATAAAATCTCAACAACTGTAGCATATCCATATCCTTTATACCCACCTAGTTCTTCACCAATACCACCTAGAGGAGCCAATGCTGCTCCACCAGTAACCAGATCCTTTAATACTTGCTCAGTATCTGTTCTGGCAGTGCCGTCTTCACCGATTACCCAGCCTTCTGGTAATGACTTACCTTCTC
>JAAZEK010000537.1 GCA_012512335.1 Clostridiales bacterium
AGTATTTAAATTCAATGATAAACATAACCAGGAAACAATGCTGGATAGTAGACAGTGGATGAATTCCAGTGTAGTTGCAAAACTTGAGAAATCATGGGCACCTATCTTTTATGAGAATGTATTCAAAAATATAGATGAAGAACCCTTTGCCGTATTATACGATACAATAGGTAGACCCAATTTCCCTGTGAATATCCTGCTGGCTTTAGAATACATCAAACATATGAAGGACTGGACGGATCTCGATATTTTAGATAGATTTTACTTTGACTACCAAATTAATTATGCAGTTGGTATACGTACATTAGGCGAGTATAACCTTGCGGAAAGAACTTTGAACTATTTCAGGGGAAGAATCTACAATTACAGTGTTGAAAACCCTGAAGGAAGCGATCTCCTGTTTAAGCAGTTTATCGACTTGCTTCATGCATTTGCTGAAAAGACCGGAACATCCTTGGAAGAACAAAGAACTGACACTACACTCTTTATGAGCAATATCAAGAAGTCAGGAAGAATAACGCTGGCGTATGATGTTCTTGTTCAGGCAGTAAAAGCTATTCCTGAGGAAAAGAGAACCGATGCTCTAAGCAAGTCTTTAGAACCGAACTTCAAAACGGATGTACTTTACACAACAAGAAAGCAAGATGGGGACAGTAAGTTGTCACAACTATTAAACCTATGCAGTGAAGCACTTAGAATATTAGAGGAGCAGCCGGATATGCTGGATTCGGAAATAGCCCAAATAACAAGAAGATTTCTAATTGAACAGACTATATCCGATGATCTAAGTGATAAGCTGGTACCCAAGTCAAATAAGGAAATATCTTCTGATTCTATCCAATCTGCATATGATACCGATGCTACCTATAGGAAGAAGGGAACAGTAGCTCAGAGCGGTTATGCCCTTGGACTATCTGAAACCTGCAGTGAAGAGAATGATTTCCAACTTATTACCGATTATGTAGTTGAACCAAACATAGTGAGCGACGTAGAAATCCTAGCAGGCCGGCTGGAAGAGATCAAAGATAATACAAACTGCACTAAAATGTATCTTGACGGTGCTTTCCACTCAAATGATGTTTATGAAGCAGCAGAGAAAGCTGGAATAGAAATTCATTTAACCAACATGAGTGGAACAGAACCCAGTAAGAAGTTGCCCGTAGCAGAATTTGAAATAGATCCTGAAACCAACGTAATTAACAAATGCCCTAAAGGATATATCCCTGTACGCACTAATATAAACGCTACCCAGACAACTGCTCATTTTACCCATGAAGCCTGTGGAAATTGCGAGCTTAGAGATCAATGCTACAGCGTTAAACAAGCAAAATTATGCGTTGTTCGTATTCTCCTTAACTCAATAAAAGTAAGCCAACAGCGCGAAAAAATGAAAGCTGATAGGAAAGAAAATACTAGCAAAAGGGCAGCTATAGAAGGAACTAATTCAGCACTCAAACGTAAGGGACAAGATAAGCTTAATGTCCGTGGTATAATTAAAAGCACAATGGTCTCTGGTTTGAGGGTAACGGCACAAAATATCAGCCGACTTATCAGGTATATGCAAGGCGGTTACAAGGCAAAGGAAAAAAATATATCGCGCCATGGGGAAACTGTGCCGAATTTTAACTAAATAGGGCAAAGGGCCAAGGAAATGACCTATAAAGAGCGGATATAGGGTCGAAAAACCCATATTTCCTTCGATAATTTAACGAATTCCCTGTAAATGGATTTTAAGTGAAATTTACAAGGTTCGATTAAGGTCAAAATTCTTTTATTTGCGGTAGAATCAGAGGTGAATATGTTCATCTGTAATGTAAGCGTCAAATACATCATCAC
>JAAZEK010000538.1 GCA_012512335.1 Clostridiales bacterium
CCCCGCGATATTAAAATTAAATGGTGGGAAGTATTGGGATCGAACCAACGACCTCCACGATGTCAACGTGGCGCTCTAGCCTGCTGAGCTAACTCCCCAAACGACTGCACCAAAAACTGTACTTTCCAATCTTAACTTATAAGCCGGGGTTTGTCAACTCTAAATTTAAATAAAGGAGAATCCCATGAAGGGATTCTCCTGAAAAAGGGCTTGCACGTTGATCTGTTGGGAAAAACAAAGCAGTAAACTAAATCAAAAGAAAGGAAATTTCACGATTGTCCTTCCTAGCATGTTAGTTGATGTCAGTAGATCAACTCAAACCCTTGTGTTTCTATTGTACCCAGCCAATCAAAAAATAATAATGCAATATTTTCTAATCAGATTTACTATTGAGATAAGCTTGCTATCTCTGTATTTTCAAAAACCTATCATAAGCATCATCCCAAGCATCAGTGTTTTCCGGTAAGTAATCTTCTGTCGGGAAGGAATTCTTAACTAGTTGACGCATCTCCGATTGATCTTTAACTTCACCTAAAGCCATAGCCTGTACCATGAGATTTCCGATTGCTGTAGCTTCTATCGGCCCACAAATAACTGGCTTTTTCAATACATTTGCAGTAAATTGATTCAACATGCGATTTTTTATGCCTCCGCCTACCATATGCAGCAGATCTAAGGGTTGCCCCTTTATTTCTTCCAGCCTCTCGAAGGACCAACGATATTTAAGTGCCATGCTTTCATAGATACATCGGATGATTTCTCCTTTACTTTCAGGAACTGCCTGCCCTGTCTGTTTACAGAACTGCTGTACTTTTTCAGGCATGTTTCCTGCATGGTAGAATAAATCATCGTCACAATCAATAAATGCAACAAAAGCTGTGCTTTGCTCTGCCATAGAATCCAAGTCTTTGTAACTGAATACCTCACCTCTGCGATCCCATTCCCGTTTACATTCATTAAATATCCACATGCCCATGATATTCTTAAGTAATCGATATCTGCCACCAACACATCCCTCATTGGTATAATTCCATTTTAGAGTTTTCTCATTGATAATAGGTTTATCAACTTCAATACCCATTAATGACCAGGTACCACTACTTAAAAACGCATAATTGTCACCCATTGCAGGAACAGCTGCAACTGCAGAACCTGTATCGTGTGTAGCAACAGCAAATACTGGAGCTTGATTAACTCCCAGAAGCTCTGCAATATCCTTCTTTATCTTTCCTCTAGGAGACCCAGGATAGTCAATTTCTGTCAATAAGTGATTTGGGATACCCATTGCTTCTAACAGCTCACCGCTCCACTTGCCAGTTCTTGCATCCAACATCTGACTTGTGCTGGCTTCTGTAAATTCGGTCATCTTTTCACCAGTTAAGAAATATGTTAGCAAATCAGGCATAAACAGCATGGTTGATGCATTATCCAGCACTTCAGGCTGATTTAGCCTCATGGATAGAAGCTGGTATAGGGTATTAAACTTTTGAAAGGCAATACCTGTCCTGTTAAAAATCTCTTCCCTGGGCATTCTTTGGAAAGCCTCTTCAAACATTCCCTCAGTTCTGATATCTCGGTAGTGGTAAGGATTTCCCATGAGTAGACCATTGCTATCGAGTAATCCAAAATCAACGCCCCAGGTATCAATCCCGATGGATGCAATTTCACCCTGTCCGCTGTTAGCAAAATTCAATAAGCCTTGTTGCATTTCCCAGTAAAGTCTAAGTACATCCCAATATGTATGTCCTGTCATATCTACTGGATCATTTGAAAATCGATGGAGGTCCTTTACCTCTAATCGGCTACCATTAAAGCTGCCAATCAGCCCTCTTCCGCTACTGGCGCCTAGGTCAAAAGCTATCATGTTCAGTTCTTTCACGAAATCACCTCTAAATCATTTTCTTGTTTATATTTAATTTAACTCATCTAAGGTTAGATGGAAGCTTGGTTCAAAATTGTCTATAAAATATTTTATCTCTGGACGATTCATATCCTCCAAGTCATTGCTAATACTTTTGGCTGCCTTGGAAAACTCTAGGTTTCCTGCCTTTAGCTCTTCTATGCATTTTAGATAGGCACATATTTTATCCGCAGCTTTTACAAGATACCAATGCTCTTCATCCTCAATGTTTGGAAATAATATTGTTTCGTAATCTGGCTTCAATTTCTCAGGAAGCATCGACAATAGCCTTCTATTTGCTACCTTTTCTATATCCTTGTAGGCCTTTTTGATTTCTGGGTTAAAATATTTAATAGGTGTGGCCAAATCACCAGTAATAACTTCGCTAGCTTCATGATACACAGCAAGAAGCATTACTCTTTGGGGATCTACTTTTCCTCCATAAAACTTATTTTTTACGATGGCTAGGTTGTGAGCGATCATGGCAGTCTGTAAGCTATGCTCTTGTATATTTTCCTGACGTACATTTCGCATAAGACCCCATCGTTGTATAAACTTCATCCTAGCAAGGTAAGCAAAAAAATGACTCAAATTAATATCACCTCAAGTATATTATTCTACATAAAAGAAAAAAATCCTACCTATCTACAAATATTGTAATTTCAACTTATTCCACCAATCTTGTCATGCTTCTATCTATCTGATATAATCAGCTTGTCTCGTGCAGAGTAGAAATGGTGCGTCAAGTGTCAGGGGATGGGAGGTTGCCCCTGAACGAAGGACTTGAGCAGTCCGCGGTACCCTTTCGCATCCGCTGCCACACCCTTCTTCTTGGATGTGGCATTTACTGTCATTCTAAGAGAGAGGAGGTGCCTTTACATATGAAAAGCAAAACAAGAAAAGTAGCATTTGCAGGAATGTTCATAGCCTTGAACATTATACTGACTAGATACTTTAGTTACATGGTATATATAGGAGGCCTACAGGCTATTCGCCTGAGCTTTGGTGAAATACCCCTTATGCTTAGTGGTATGATCTTAGGCCCATTGTACGGTGGATTTACTGGTGCTTTGGCAGACCTAATCGGTTATCCCTTAAACCCTCAAGGTGCATATTTCCCAGGTTTCACCTTAACCGCTGCTATTTCAGGCTTTTTACCAGGCTTGATGGGAAAGTGGATCAGAAAACCATGGTCCTGGAAGTCAATAAGCTTGGTTGTAAGTATTACTACTATTATAACTTCTTTGATATTGAATACATTGTGGCTGGAAATCCTAATGGGGAAAGCTTATGCCCTACTGC
>JAAZEK010000539.1 GCA_012512335.1 Clostridiales bacterium
AAATTCATTACCAGAAGCTGCATTGCTATAACTGTTTCACTTGTGGATTGTAAGCGAGTCATGATTCGATTAAGACCGTAAAACCGTTTTCCTTCCCCAAATTTTCCTTCTACTGCGTTACGTATGCTCGAATCTTCGCGTTCCTGGTGGTACTGTTGCCTTCGTAGTTCAGCGTCTTTCACAGGCCTTCCTAACGGTGGACCACTCAACCTGATGCCTCGCTCTTTGCAGTAAGCGATATTTTGCCGATTTCTATATATTTTATCTGCTATCACTGCCTCGGGATAGTGCCCGAATCGTTGCTTGAAATTCTCCACAGATGCTTTCAATGTGATACCTTCGTTAAAATTATCAAAGCTTAGGTGTTCCATGAAGCTATAGCCATTTACTACGCTGATGGCAAGTTTTGCTCCGAACTCAACAGTTGCATTTGTTTTTCCCCTAACAATAGGCCTGATAAAAGGCATATGCAAACTAACGATTCGATCCTCTACACTATGGTTTTTGTTACGGTACATCTGTAGCTGTTGACGATATATTTCTCTGGAGACCAGCAAATTCTGGTATTGTCTTTTATCTAACAGCTCCAGCGGACTAATTTTTATAAGTTCATCTATGATTTTGAAATCCCGCCTTATGTATCTAAGCTGCTGCCCAGTTGCCTTTCGTATTTTTTTGCCATTAGGACGTTTGCTCTTTGAGAAGTTTAAAAAATCTTTGTGAGCTGTTTCACGATAGGTTCTTGGCTTATTGCGGTCACCTATATGGGGGAAATGCAAAACATCTATGATTTCTTCCAGAGACTCTCTTACATTGTTTAGCAACCAGATGTCTGTAGGATAATGTATATCAGCAGGTACACAAGTCGCATCAAGGAGTAATTTTCCTTGATTGATTTCAGGGCCATTCGTTATTTCTGTTGTGCCCAACTTCCCTGCAGGAGTTCCTTTATCATTCGGTGGTTTCTTATCGGAATCGTCACGATCAGGGTTAGCTATCATCTCGTTTATTTCATTGATGATATCTTTATCTAAGCGCTTTCTGAAATGTACCATCATTGATGGATCAAATGGAGCTTTTTCAGTAAAGGCTTCCAGTCCTATGAAATACTGCATATATGGATTTTCGGTTATCTCCTGAACCGTCTCACGGTCAGATAAGGTTTTTTTGTTCTGGATTATGAGTGAACCAACTGCTACCCGAACAGATAATGCTTTTTGTCCAACATTTACATCTTTAAAGTTATCTATGTACTGGTCTTCTAGTATACCCCAGTTGATTAACCCTGCTAGTTTACACCATTGATTTTCAGGGTTTAATTTTCCACCGAATGGAAGAAAGAAGTCTTGTGGTAATATTGTTTGTCTTGCTTCAAATTTATACATTTTGTACCCCTTTAAGTGCAAGCATTTCGTTGCTAGTTTGTAATTTCCCTTGCACTTATTATACCATAAAACGTGCCAAAAATCAGTATCTATGCGGGTTTAGAGATCGTTCAGCGACCCCTAACTATTCCACTTGAAAAACTCTCTCTTGATGTAACCTTATGTATTAACTCAATTTGTTCATCATTGTTGTTTGCTATTAATACTCTATGCTCTCCTACAATATTACCTGCTCGTATACTTGCAATATTAATCTTTCGCTTTGAAAGCTTTGAATTCGATTCTAATATTGCTTCAAGTATCCTTTTTGCAGTTCCGCTGGGTGCATCCTTTTTCTCAGCGTGGTGATATTCAATGATTTGAATATCGGTTTCATCATCCATGTCTGCAACTGCATACTTGATAGTATTTATAAACTTATAGAGCCCAAAGCTAAAATTCGGAGAAAATAATAAAGGCAACTCTTGAGAAGCTTCTTTTATTTTTGCAAGGTCATTATTACTGAAGCCTGTTGTCGCGATAACTACTGGCTTTTTTAATCTTACATACTGCTGTAAGCTGTTTGTTATAAAGACTTCAGAATTTGTGCAGTCAACAAACACATCAGAGGTTGGTACATCAAAAATACTATCTGTAACACTAACCCCAACATGGCTTCCCCCAATTAAGGACGAAACATCGCATCCAACAAATTGATTTCCTTTCCTTGCAATAACATGGTTGAGCAAATCCGAATTTGATTTAAGAATAAATTTTATCAAATCTCTACCAAGTTTACCCGTACCACCCACAATTCCTAATTTTATCATTTTATTCTCCCTAATGTTAAATCATATTTAATAATTAACTAGCACTCTATTTTTATATGAACTGTAAACCTTTACCAGGTTTTGCTCCAGAGACCAAAGCGGTCGCGACTGCATTCGATGAAGGGATGTGAGTAGAAATTCACCCATGGACAGCTTATCCTCTAGAAATAATTATCTACGCAATATTTCATAATTGTTCACTATTACAAGTTTATTTCTTTTTAAACAAGGCTGTCCACATAAAACTTAGACCTTGTAATGATCCTTCGACCCCATCTATATATTTTCTTATATCAATGATT
>JAAZEK010000540.1 GCA_012512335.1 Clostridiales bacterium
AAAGGCTGATAAGGGTTTAGTAGATAAAACTGTACAGGAAATACTTGTTAACAAAGAGAGTGAGGTAAGACTGGTGAATAAATATGATTATAAAAAGTTATTACCTTTAGTGGCAAGCTTTGTATTTATAGTAGCTATAATATTAGTCTACTCACTATGGCCAAAGAGTTTTTCTAATAATGACCTACCAGGCAAAAACCTGGTTGATAACTCTAACTCAGTTATTAATACTGAAAAGCCAAGCTTTGCAGAACATCAAGATCCGAAATCCACAGAAGCAGCTACAACTGAAAATGGCTTTGTAATTCCAGCTATCGAACTGCCAAAGAAAGAAAGCAACGTTGAGTTTGATATGATAGGCCTATTCGTTTATAACGGTAAAATATACACGCAAACGACCACAAGTATAGATTTTGATAGCGCTAAAAAACTGCTTGGAAATAAGCTGGGCACTACTAAGGCTAACATTGACGAGTGGAGCACTCAAGACGAATATGCTAAAGAATTTGCCTCTTCAATAGGAAAAGAAGATGTATACACCGTAATAGGATATGACAAAGAATTTAGACTTATGACTTACATCATTGTCAAAGACGGAATTTCCGGACCTTACAAAGGGGCACAATTTTACGAATGCCTTAATGGAATTACTATACAGAATGGAAAGGATATCTTTGGTAAGCTAAATCTTGAAGGAAATATTGAAACTGTTTACTACAGAAGATATAATGATTGGTATTATGGCATTGAAAACTTTCATGAAATCGATGATATTGAACTCTACAATGAATTTGTGAATGAGCTAAATTATACTGTGCCCTACACAGCTGAAAGCATAGAGGAATTTCAAAGAAATCAAAATTCCCATAAAGAGCTTATATTTAAGCTAAAGGATGGTAGCAGAGTCAGTATGGCTATATATAAGAACGGTTATATTAATTATGGTTACAGCAATGTTTACTTCAAAATGGAGCATGAGATATTTCAAAAGCTTTGGGCTAAATTGGATTGATAGATAGTATAATCTTTTGTAGCTAGAAAAGGAGAACAGACCCAATGGTAGAGACTCTAAATATTAAAAAACTGATACTTGCTTCAGCATCACCAAGAAGAAAAGAACTTTTGGATCAAGTAGGCATAGAATATGAAGTGATTCCCAGCAGTGTTGAAGAGCATATAGAAGATATAGATGGTACGCCAGCTGAGAAGGCTGAAAAGCTGGCGTATTTCAAAGCTAAAGATGTTGCATCTAAACTGAATGATTGCCTAGTACTTGGAGCAGATACAATCGTGGTTATAGGAAATGACATATTAGGTAAGCCAATAGATCTAGATGATGCCAAACGTATGCTCATCAAGTTAAGTGGTAAAGAGCACAAGGTGATAACAGGTGTTGCTTTAATTGACACTGGTAAGAATGCTGTAGTGATGAGCCACGAAACAACCTCTGTTAAGTTTAGAGATCTGACAAACAGAATGATCGATTCATACATAGCTAGCCAAGAACCCATGGGAAAAGCTGGGGCATATGCAATACAGGGCTTTGGAGCGCTACTGGTAGAAGGAATAAACGGGTGCTATTCCAATGTAGTAGGTTTACCACTTACCAAGCTGAGTAAAATGGTAGAAAGCGTTGAAAACCTCAATACTCAAAACTAACATCAACAGATGCTCTGATTTCCATCTGACCAGTGCTTATTGGTGTAGAACGGGATTGTGCCTCCATGGCATATTCAGAAAATCCATTATCATATAAAGGGTAATAACCTTGAGATCTTTCTTTTATTGTAATTGGCGTGAGCTTGTTGATACCGAAATAAGCTGTCATGACCTTCGCTTTCTCTTCTGCATTCTTAACAGCCAGCTTTAGTGCTTCGTCATATAGCTTGCCAGTCTCTTCTACAGTAAACTGTATTCCATTAACCCGATTGGCTCCTTTTGCAGCAACAGCATCTAGAACCTTGCCTGTATCGTCTATTTTCCTTACCTTAACGCTTACTGTGTTTGTAACCTTATAGCCTCTGAAAATTTGAGTGTTGTTGTTCCAATCATATTCAGGATAAACACTGTAGTTATTAGTTTGAATATCCTCGTCCTGAATTCCAAGTTTCTTAAGCTCAGCCATTATTTCATTCATCTGTTCCATGTTTTCTGACTGAGCTTTACTCATCTCTTTGTTGTTTGTTTCAACTCCTAGAGATACAATAGCTATATCCGGTGTCACACGAACAACACCTTCCCCTGAAGCTGATACGGTGTTTTTATCATTGTTTTCATTTGTTGTAGCCAAGACTTTTTCCTCTCCTTTCATAAGAGTGCCGGCAAATATTCCGACAGAAAGGGTGATAACCAACATTAATGCAATTAGTAGCTTACTTTTAATTGTCATTGTGAGCCCTCCTTGTATCGTTCTAATATTTCTGACGATAACTCAAGAAATTAGTTCCAAAATTTAATAACAGTATTATCTTTTTATTAGCAATACAGAGAGATCATTGACGTTAGTACCGGTCGGTCCAGTAACAATTAAACCATCGCACTCTTTAAGCCCATT
>JAAZEK010000541.1 GCA_012512335.1 Clostridiales bacterium
ATGATGCAATGATACCAGCCCCAAGAAAAACAAAAGATCTAAGGCTTACTAACCAAATACCAGTCTTTTTCTTTTCCAGCATTTGTTTCTGATAAATTGCTTTGCTTCCTTCCATAGTAAACTGAAATTTAACCTTTCTGAATTTCTTATTAGCACTTGCTCCTGTTGTCTTCCCTTCACGGGCAGATGCCAACACAGATTCCTTCAGTTCCGTACCCGCTAACACATCCTCGTAGAAATCCGTATCCATTCGGAATAAATAGATAAAAGAGATAGCTAGTGTAACTAATATTAAAGAAATACTTATAATAAAATCTGTACTTATGCCTGTCACTGCACCCAGTAGAACCTCTGTAAACCATCCAACAAAGGGAACATACTTAATATAATCACTGGAAAGCCAGCCAACAACACTCTGTAGGATATCCTTTGTGTTAAATATTTGGATAATAATAGGCATGAGAAAGAGTACTACACCTAGGTAGATCAGCATCTTGATCTTCTGCCTGCTACCGGGCTTTCTTGACACACGCGAATACAAGACCATACCAAGTAATGAACTAACAGCAATCATTAACAAGTATGCAATTATTAAAATCCAACCTGAACCATCAGTTAAACCGAACATTCTCTTCCAGTTTGGATATTGAAATGCGAGGAAAACCATGACAATAATATTGGTCGCCAATTGCTTAATGAATCCATACAGCAGTATATTTCCTGCATTTAACGGAGCAGGAAATAATAAATTCACATCAGCCATTCTGAAAAAGGAAGATCCGCTTAGGCTGGAAGATATCCCTATAATGAATATAAATGCAATATAGCCACAAAATATGGCCTTTATTACATTCATGTCCAATGCTAATTGCTCTCCTACGCCTTCACTTCCACTTGAAACTACAAATGAAAAAATAAAGAATGCAGCTAATATAATATAAGTAATTAGAGTCGCTGGCTTTCTGAATAATTGCTTTATTGTATTTACAAATGACTTTCGTAATATATAAACTAATGAACTCATTCTGTGCCTCCTGTTACAGCAAAGAACCTTTCCTCAACTTCATTCTCATCTGCCACTTCGCTCCTGATAATATTGCTGACAATCTTACCTTTGTTCATAATAAGCACTCTATCCCAAATGTCCTTGATACTGTCGATAATATGGGTACTGATTAATACAGAACAGCCTTGATCCTTTAGCTCCAAGAATAATATCTTTAGTTCCTTTATTGCTTTTGGATCCAACCCCATCATGGGCTCATCAAATAATATGACAGAAGGCTTGGTTAGAACGCCACAACAGATGCTGACCTTTTGCTGCATTCCCTTGGACAGTTCTTTTCCTAATTTATCAGTTTTATCAGCTAGATCAAAACGTTCAAGAAGGTTTTCCACATCCTTCTCATAGTCCTTTATTCTATAGGCTTTTGCGATAAATTCTAAATGCTCCTTAATAGTTAATGCGTCATATAATGAAGGGGTTTCAGGAACATAGCTGAAAAGTTTTTTCGCTTCATTAGTCTTATTCGGGTGATTATTTATCGTTATGTTACCTGTATAACGCAATAAGCCCGCAGTGCATTTGATCACTGTACTCTTCCCTGCTCCATTTGGCCCAAGCAGTATGCAAATTTCATTATCATTGATTTCGAAGCTTACCTCATCAGCCGCAAGTACTTTTCCGTAATTTTTTTTAAGATTTTTCACTTCTAACATAATTATGATTCCTCCTTGCACTCGGAATGACACCCCACTTGGTTTCACAACAATATAGTTTGGTAAATACATAGTATCATAATGTACGAATCATTAACAGTAAAAATAATAACCTTAAGTCGGTTATCAACATACAATATCATATAGCTATACCGTGAGGAGGTGAGCATATGGGATTTGGATTTGGTGACGGCTGCAAATCAGGTAGAAATGATGACACTCTAATCATCATTGCCATCATTCTTCTCTTGATTGTTCTTGCAGATAGTAATGGCTTCAGACTCTTTGGTACAGAATAATTCCATTTGCAGAGTGATAAGAGTACGCGTACACGAAAACGGCTGCAAGCTATCCGTAAAAGGATTTTTTCTGCAGCCTTTTCTTATCTTTATTTATTCGCTAGTAAAACGGTCATGTATTTCGTTGCATGTTTGCTCCCAGAGCCTGAAGTTTTTCCTCAATGCCCTCATAACCCCGCTCTATATGATATATATCTGTAACATTAGTGCTTCCATCTGCAAATAAGCCTGCTAGTAAAAGGGCAGCTCCTGCACGAAGATCCGTAGCCTTTACCTCTGCACCCTGCAATCTATCTACACCTTCTACAATAGCGCATCGACCTTCAATTTTTATTTTTGCCCCCAGTCTCTGTAATTCACTTACATGCATATAGCGATTCTCAAAAACTGTCTCAGTAATCATACTAATACCAGGCAAGGTACACATTAATGCCATCATTTGAGCTTGCATGTCAGTTGGAAAACCAGGGTAGGGAAGAGTTTTTAAATCTATAGATTGCATTGAACCATTACTATATACCCGAAGCCCCTCTTTAACAGGGATAATTTGTACCCCCGCTTCTTTTAGCTTTGCTTCCATAGGTCTTATATGGTCCGTTATAATATTAGTTAAAATAATATCTCCCCTTGTGATTGCAGCTGCTACCATAAAGGTTCCAGCCTCTATTCGATCAGGAATAATAGTATGAGTGCATCCTGTTAGTTCCCTTACCCCTTCTATTTTTATAGTATCCGTACCTGCTCCCCTCACATGACCACCCATGGAGTTGATATAATTGGCAAGGTCAGTAATCTCAGGTTCCTCTGCTGCATTTTCTAATATGGTAAGTCCTTCTGCCAGTGCAGCTGCCATTATAATGTTTTCCGTTGCTCCTACACTGGGGAAATCAAGATAAATTCTATCTCCTATCAATTTTTCTGCCTGAGCTTCTATATAACCATGGCCCAAAGTAATGTTTGCCCCCATAGCTGCAAAGCCTTTTAAATGTAAATCAATCGGTCTTGTCCCTATAGCGCATCCTCCAGGCAATGATATCTTTACACTTCCAAAACGAGATAACAAAGGCCCCATAACCA
>JAAZEK010000542.1 GCA_012512335.1 Clostridiales bacterium
GATAAGACCATAACAGTTACCTGCTGTAAACTGAACATCAACATTCTGAAAAAGCGACCGCCCACCATACTGGAGTGATATTTTATTTGTACTAATCATAGTTTTTCATACGTCCCTTTTAAATGTAATCTGCTCATCTTATCATAACTCCGCATGGTTTGCATAGAGATGCAAATAATCAAATAAAACTCTAACCAATTGTGGTCAGTCAGTGTTATCCTCATACTCACCGGCTTCAATCTTCTCAGCCAGTTCATTCAGATAGGCCCAGCGTTCTATTTTGTAATCTAACCCTAACTTTAACTCTTCCATTTTCTCCGTTAGTTCTTGTAAGCGAACAAAATCACTGGATGATTGTTCGATCTCATTGGCACATTCTGTTACTTTTTCTTCCAGTGCAGCAATATCATCGTCAATAGTCTCAAACTCCTGCTGTTCTTTAAAGCTAAACTTCAGTTTTTTCGGCCTCCGCGAGAGGTCAGTTTTTGGCGATGTTGTAGGTTTTGGAATTTCTTCACTGTTTATATCTTCAGAAGCTTGCGTCGCTTCCCGCTTTGCCGCATAATCACTATAATTACCAGTATAACACCTGATTTTGCCATCCTCATTTACTTCAAACATTGAGCTTGCCATTTTATCCAGGAAATAGCGGTCATGAGAAACTGCTATGACTGCTCCCGGAAAGGATTCAAGATAATCCTCTAAAATGTTCAATGTCTCAATATCCAGATCATTAGTAGGCTCATCTAATAGTAGTATATTCGGTGCCGCAATTAGAATGCTCAAAAGGTATAGCCTTCTTTTCTCGCCTCCACTGAGTCTACTGATGGTCGTATATTGAAGATCGGAAGGAAACAAAAAGCGTTCCAACATTTGGGATGCCGAAAAGGTGCCTTCCTCTGTTTTTATTTCCCCTGCGATTTCACTGATGAAATCATAAACCCGCAGGCTCTTATCCAACTCCCGGCCTTCCTGCGTAAAATATCCAATTTGAACAGTGGACCCTACTTCCACTCTGCCCTCGTCCGGCTCCACCTGTCCGGCAATTAGATTGAGTAAGGTAGATTTGCCTACACCGTTTTTGCCCACTATACCAATACGATCGTCCCTTTGAATATGGTAGGTAAAGTGATCAATAATAGTGCGGTTATCATAAGATTTTGTGACTTCATCAAGTTCAATTAGCTTCTTGCCTAATCGGCTGGATATAGTTGACATCTGGACTGTAGCATCCATCACAGGCGCTGCTTGCTCTTTAAGTGACTCATAACGTTCAATGCGATCACGGCTTTTTGTTCCTCGTGCTTTGGGGCCTTGCATAATCCACTGATATTCCTTGCGCAAGTATGCCTGCCGTTTGCGTTCGCTTGCAAAATCCATATCAACGCGTTCCGCTTTTTGTTCCAAATATTTTGAATAGTTTGCTTCATAGGTATATAACTTGCTATGGGAGAGTTCTACAATGCGGTTAGCAACTCGTTCCAAAAAATATCGGTCATGGGTTACCATAATAATGCCACCAGTAAAGCGACTTAGGTACTGCTCCAGCCATATTGTCATGTCACTGTCTAGGTGATTGGTGGGCTCATCCAAAACAAGAACATCCGCAGGATTAATAAGCGTAGCACAAAGTGCTACCCGCTTACGCTGCCCACCTGACAGTGTTCCGATAGTAGCACTGAATTCTGTGACACCTAATCGTGTCAGCATAGCTTTCACTTCATATTCATTGACCTCATCTTGTGACGAAATTTCTGATAACACTTGCTCCATTACCGTGAAATCATCCTTCATCACCGGGTTTTGTGAAAGATAAGAAATCTGCAAATCAGGGTTTATAGAAATACTTCCCTCATCAGGTGGCTCTATGCCTACTAATATTTTTAGCAGTGTACTTTTACCAGTACCATTAATTCCCACAATACCAATATGGTCTCTTTCATTTATATATAATGAAACATCATCTAACAATTGCTTAGTTCCGTAATTTTTTGTTATTTGTTCCGCAGATATTAGCATCTTTTCCCCCTGAAAAGCTAAAATTTAGTTTTTTCATCCTCTATGTAAATAGGCCCAGACATCATTTATCATTATAGCACAAATAAAAACCGCCTGGAAACATACTCCAAGCGGTAACTGTAAATTAATTAGGATAGAATACCATCCTTTATTCTTTCTTTTAACTCTTTCATCTTACTCTCAATTGTTGAAATCACTTTTTTAAACTCCTCATCGCTCTTACCTGTAGGATCATCTAGATCCCAATCTTCTCTATGTTTGCAAGGTAGATAAGGGCATTCTACATTACAGCCCATCGTAATGACTACATCCACTTCTGGAA
>JAAZEK010000543.1 GCA_012512335.1 Clostridiales bacterium
GTAATGAACTATACAAGAGATTTAGGATGGTATTATAACAATGCTAACGATAAAGCTCCTGCATGGACTGGTGTGCCATACTTTTTCAATTTTGTAACACGAACAAGCGGAGGTCCGGGACCAGTAGGAAGAGAAATAGATATATGGGAAATTGAGGCAGGTGATGTCATACAGCTAGCTTTTCAGGAGATGGCTAGATTTAGCCATTCACTTGTAGTTGTAAAATGCGGCAATCCGCCAACTGTTGATAATATATTAATCAACACACATAGCTATGATAGGTTGGATTATCCTCTGTCCAATTATTTCTGGAGTAGAATTCGTTTTATAAAAATTTTAGGTTCATATTAGAATATAAAATAGCTGTATATGTATAACATCATAAAAAATGGAAACACTATACCCTGAAAGAATGTTTTTTTGGAGGGATCATAGTGTTTATTCGACGAAAAAGAAAATGGCTCATATGGGTGCCAGGTATGATTTTACTCTTGGCAATCGCCATGTTTTCTTATGGATACATTAAAAAAATTCCAGAGATATATGGTAGATTTCATCCTAATGCTTTACAGGGGGAGGAAACGAGTGACCCCCATATAAGCAATCAACTGGATAAGGAGACGGCCCATCAACTAAGTGTTGAGACTAACAAAACACTTTTGGAAGCATCCATGAAGCTAGAGCGATATTATTCCAAGTGTGGACATACTCTCGACGAGGAAGAATCAATGGAAAGCCACTATATAGGGAAAACAGAAAATGAGCTAATTAAGCTCTTTCCCAAATGGCAGTTAAAAAAATTTACTCCTGAGCAGGTGATTCTACGTATGGAGCTTGATGCTTATTGTCCTGACCACTATCTTATTAAGGAAGAAGATGGCTATATAGTTATTTTTCGATCAGATAAGGATACTGGAATACCACTTATTGTAGAGGTCATGGAGGTCTCATTGGAGCATTTGAATCAGGAGACCCTTGATGAAATAAAAATAGGTATTGTTGTCGATAGTATAGAAGGTGTAGAGCAAGTACTGGAAAACTGGGGAAGTTGATAAAATAAATTGCTAATCACTATAAAAAATAGTACAATGGGAAAAAGGTAAATTCCATCCAGTTGTTTATAAAGTTAATTCACTACATAAGCAAGTGGGAATCAAGCAAGGGTACAGGGGGTACGATTTGATTGACTGAACTAATGAGCAGAATACAAGCTGCTGAAACTATAGTGGTGAAAGTAGGAACCTCTACCATCATCCGCCCTAACGGGAAGATGAATCTTATGATAATTGAGAAAATGGTAAGGGTTCTTTCTGATTTAAAAAACCAGGGTAAAAATGTTATACTGGTATCATCAGGGGCCATCGGAGTGGCTAGAGCAAAAATGGGTTTGACTAAGGAAACTATTTCTATACCCGAAAAGCAGGCACTTGCCGCCTTAGGTCAGGTTAACTTAATGTCTGTTTATTCAAAAATATTTGGAGAATATGGGCAGGTAGCTTCTCAGGTACTATTAACTAAGGATGTATTAGACGGAGGAGAGCGTGAGCAGAATGCACGAAACACCTTCCATACATTATTTAATTATGACAGTATACCGATTGTTAATGAAAATGACACAATCTCCATAGAACAAATCCGATTTGGTGACAATGATACATTATCTGCTATAGTTGCTGTACTGGTGAAGGCTGATTTATTAATTTTATTGTCCGATATAGATGGGCTCTATGATAAGGATCCCAATGAATATGATGATGCAGAGCTGATTCATGTAGTACATGGCATTACGGAGGATATCCTAAAGGCGTCTGGTAATAGCCATAGTGATTTAGGTACTGGTGGAATGAAAACAAAAATCGCTGCTGCACAAATATGTCACGAACATGATATTCCAATGGTTATCACAAACGGAGACAATCCACACAATATAAACAAGGTACTGGAAGGAGAAGAAGTAGGGACACTTTTTGTACCTTACAGAAAGGGTGTAGTCAATGAGTGAAATACAGATTAAATCCGCAGAAGCTAAAAGGGCATCTGTCAGTTTGGCATCTGTTCCTTCGAGCATAAAGGATTTGGCTCTTGAAACTATGGCAAAGGCATTAGAAGACAGTACTGATTTCATATTGGAACAAAACCACAAGGATGTAGATGCTGCAATTGCAGGTGGTAGGCCAAAAGCCTTTGTAGACAGGTTGTTGTTAAATGACAAGCGTATAGCAGACATGGCGGAAGGGCTTCGTCAAATAAAAGCATTACCAGACCCTATTGGTGAGATCATCTCAGGCTGGACTCGACCTAATGGTTTAGAGATTGCACAGCGCAGAGTTCCTATGGGTGTTGTTAGCATCATTTATGAGTCTCGCCCTAATGTAACAGCTGATGCTATTGGTTTGTGTATTAAAACTGCAAACTCTGTAGTGCTTAAGGGTGGTTCTGATGCGCTACATTCCAATCAGGCTATATCTGATACTTTATCTGCTGCTGCCTACAAGGCTGGAATACCTGAAGGTGCTATTCAATTAATCTGCGATACGGACCGCAATAGTGTTATAGAATTGATGAATCAAAGAGGAGTCATTGATGTTCTCATTCCCCGGGGGGGAGCTGGCTTGATAAAGACAGTAGTAGAGAACTCAAAGGTTCCTGTTATAGAGACTGGTGCTGGAAATTGTCATGTATATGTTGATGAAGAATGTGACCTTGAAATGGCACTATCTATTGTAATAAATTCTAAAACTCATAGACCTGGTGTATGTAATGCAGCCGAAAAGCTGTTAATACATCGAAAAATCGCTCCGAAATTGCTTCCTATCATCGCAGAGCAGTTACAGAGCAAGAGTGTGGAATTACGTGGTTGTCCAGAAGCCTTTGAACTGGTTGACGGCTTGACTCCAGCAAGTGAGGAAGACTGGCATGAGGAATACCTTGATCTAATTATGGCTATTAAGATAGTAGATAGTGTAGATGAAGCTATATCACATATAACAAAATATAGCACTGGACATTCTGAAGCAATTGTCACTAACAACATCTTTAATGCCCAGAGGTTTACTTCTGAAGTAGACTCTGCAGCAGTTTATGTTAATGCATCTACTAGGTTCACCGATGGTTTTGAATTTGGTTTTGGTGCAGAAATTGGAATCAGCACACAAAAGCTGCATGCTCGTGGACCTATGGGGTTAGAAGCGTTAACAACACTTAAATATGTAGTCACGGGCACTGGACAAATCAGATAAAACTATAAAAATAATCCAAATATTCATAGCCTGTATATAAGCTATGGGTATTTGGATTTTGTATTGTCCATTGACATGATTCCGCAAAAAGCATAATATTACAATAAGTTCGAAATGTGTAGATAAGGGTGATTAAGTGATTATTTTGGGGATAGATCCAGGTATGGCGATAATGGGATATGGAGTAATAGAGTCGGACAGTTATGATATGAAGCTTATAGATTACGGTACTGTAACCACGCCTTCAACTATGGATACTCCTCAGCGTTTGTTAA
>JAAZEK010000544.1 GCA_012512335.1 Clostridiales bacterium
CATAGTATTGTTTCCAAGTATGGAAGATAGCTTATAGTGGGAGCTAATATCAAAAATTAAAATACCACCTGGGTTTAAGTATTTATGAATTTTCTTTAGGCTTTGTTTCAATTTCCTTTTTTCTAAAATATAGTTAAAGCCATCACACATACACAAAATTGCATCAACTGGATTATGCAAGCTTAGCTCTGATATATCCTGACAAATATAAGGCACCTGTAATCCAGATTTCCTAGCCTTTTCCCTAGCAAGATAGAGCATATCTTCTGAAATATCTACCCCTGTAACCTTATATCCTCGGGTAGCCAGCAAGTTAGTAACTCCACCGGTTCCACAAGCAAGATCAACAATGGTTTTCGGCTGCTTATCATATTTCCGGAAGATATCCTCTACCTTGTTGGTCCAATCCTGATAATCAACATTTTTCATAAATTCATCATACAAATAGGCAAAATCCTGATACATATGCTTTCCCGTCTATTCCTGCTGTGTTTTTTTTCTTTCTAGTTGTTTACGGCGAGCCATCAAACCGCCTATCTTTCCAGTTTCTTTAGCGGATAGTCCACCCCATCCATATTCCTTAACCTTATCCAACAGACCAAGCTCTTCAGCTATTTCCATCTTAACTGGATCTACTGGTTTCTCTTTCTTTTTGGGCTTTGCTTTCTTACTCATATTATCCCTCCTTAGGAATAGTATGGATAAACAAGCTATAGAATATACATTAAGTTTATACTGGATCCCCTAATTCCAATGCTTCCTCCGCTTCATTCTCTAGCTCTTCAACCTCTACCTCTTCTTCAACACCTTCACCCTGCATTCTGTTGTTGATATATTTATCAAAAATCCAATTTACGTAGGAAAGCACTATAAAGGCGGGGAAGGTCAAGCCTACTACAAAGAATGGTATGGAAACTAGGTATATAAGTGACAAAACAACCAAGGCAGCTGCCACAATGAGAACTAAGAAAGTGAAGGGAAGCTTTACCATGGTAAGAATAAAGGCGTTTCGTAATAGATGCTTTATTGGTAAGCGATAAGTTACCATCAATGGGAAAATAAACATGTTCATCATGGCAATTACTACAGCTAGTACAATCATCATATAATAGAGTATAAGAAACAAAGTATTTTCAGCAACCATAGCACCATAGAACTGCAAATTAACATTGAATAATAGAAGAAGAACTCCATTGATTAGCATTATTATGAGGCCTTGCTTCCAGTTCTCCTTCCAAGCGTCTTTGAAATCACTCCAGACCCATGCATGTTCGTCTCTGGCCCATCTACGAACAATGTATGTCATGCCAGCTGTAGATGGCCCGGCTATCATCAAACAGGGAATCAACAATAAAAAGAAGAGTATAGAAACCGGTTCGTTGGTTTCCTGCATTAATAAACCCTGTATATTAAGCAATATAACACTTGGAATCCAAAATATTGAATATAAGAGGTTAAGCTGAATCAATTGCCAAAATCGAATAGGCAACACTGTAAAGAACATTTTTAGCCTATTGCCCTCTACATCATCCTTCTTAAGATCCGGTTTTCTTGGATCTCCATAATACATGCGGTTGAAAAAGCCAGCCATACAAACAGTCCTTCCTTATTTTACGATATGCTTAATCCCATGTTCTGACAAATTCTCTTTATAAGTAAACTCTAGTATTTTTCAAGGGATTAGTACCTATTGTATCAGGCTTATCCCCATTTTTCAATGAAAAATATCATCTTACTTATGAATAAAGAGTAAACTTCATTACACCAAAATAATAAATCATATTATTTATTATTTTACTTCCAAGTGAAAAGCAACTTAACTTATGCTAATAACAGGTTTTTATAGAGCTGGATACCAGTCAATAGAATTTCTTCATCAAATTGAAACTGATTAGAATGCAACGGATAGGTATAGCCCTTATCTTCGTTTCTGCTACCTAAGAATATAAATAAACCTGGCACCTGCTGCTGAAAGTAGGAGAAATCTTCAGCTATGGCCATAGGATTAATTGGATGGAGCATTTCCTGATCTACCATGTTTTTAACCTTGTCTGTTAACTCTTGATCATTTATCACAGGAGGATAGTAAACCAATTCTTTAAATTCTCCTCCAATGCCATGGCTGGTTTCCATCCCTTTGAGCAGATCCTTCATGTATTTTTTTATTAAAAACGAGGTATCCTCATCAAATGTGCGGATAGTGCCTTCCATATGTACATTGGGTGCTAAAATATTTCTAGCTTCTCCCCCTTGGAGCTTGCCAATGGTAACCAATGCCTGTTGGAATGGATCGATTCTACGTGATATAATCGACTGCATTTGGGTTATATAGTGAGCGGCAGCTAGTATAGCATCCACCCCTTTGTGTGGCATAGCACCATGAGCACTGATTCCAGTCAAGTCAATGGTGAATTCTGTCGTGGAAGCCATTAAAGGACCGGATAGAAGACCAATTTTTCCCTGCGGAACCTCTGGCATAATGTGATAGCCAAAAATACAATCAACTTCAGGGTTTTGCAGAGCTCCTTCCTCTATCATAGGCAAAGCTCCCCCTACAGTCTCCTCAGACGGCTGAAACAGTAATACTACATTATGAGTAAGATCTGCTTTGTTCTCAGACAACCATTGGGCAAATCCAAGAAGCATAGCCATATGTCCATCGTGACCACATGCATGCATAAATCCTTTATGCTGGGAAGAATATTCTA
>JAAZEK010000545.1 GCA_012512335.1 Clostridiales bacterium
GCTACTTCCAGGATTTTTTCCTTTGTTTCTTCGTTAATCCCCTCCCTGTTATGCAAGGCTCGGTCAACGGTGCCTTTAGATACTCCTACTCTATCTGCAATCATTTGTACAGTAACTTTTAATGTTGAACCGTTCTCCATGACATTCACCCTACCTTGTTTTCATATCCAATAATTTCACATATTAAACCGTGCACGTGCACGTTATTTATATATTATATATTAGACATTGGTTTTAAAATACCTTCTTTAAATAAAATAATTTAAACAACAGGTTTAAAATGAGCAACATTGATCGAAGATGCATATGCATGCATCTTTGTCATTCAGCTGAATGTTTCTCATACGCTTTAACAGCAAATATGAGCAAAAAGGTTACTAATATGAGGATTGTATACGCTGGAGTAGTCGAAAAATCCATATAAAATAGCTGAGTATAAACTTGTTTTTAGGGCAACATCATTGATTCGCTTCATATGATATCAGTAACCTCACTTGTGCTTTGTAAAAATACCAACACTATTTCCCTTATCTGCTCCACATCCCTGGATTTAAAATATGCACAGGAATATTTTCAAATAGCTTATTAGCCTTATGTCTTGTTTTTTCAGAAATCGGTGATCCTTCCATTAATTTAATATTTTCGCTTACCTGTTCTGGTGTTTCTGCACCTATTACGAGACTGCTAACCCCTTCCATATCCCTGATATATGAGAGAGCAAGCTGCTGTATGCTCAAACCCTCATTATCTGCTAAACGAGCAAGACCTATTAATGAATCCTTAGCATCAATAAGATTTCCAGTCAATAATTCAGGATTCATGAAGAATAAACCCTGCAAGAAAACACTTCTAACAAATATTATCTTATTTGCCTCATGCAGTTTTCTGATGGCACCACTTTCTATAAGTCTATTATCGAAGATATTCATAGGGATTTGTATAGCTTCATAAATCTCGTTTCGCATCATTTCATATGCCTCTTCTGATGTATACACTGAAACTGCAGCCATATCTATAAGACCGTCATTCTTTAGTCGTTCTAACGTTTGAGGTAAAATATCCCCATAAAGCAACATATCTCCAGGATTATGTAACATATAAACTGGTATCTTATCAATTTTTAATCGATTCATAGATTGTTCTACAAACCCATACATTTGTTTTTCAATATCTATCTTTGAAAGATCGTTAGTTTGGCTGATTTTGAATTTGGTTGTTAATATCGGATTATGCAAACTACACTTGGTGGATGAAAAATAATTACCCAAAACAAGCTCTGAATCTCCATACAGGAGGGATGTGTCAAATGAATTTACTCCGCCTTCTGTTGCGGCATGTAAAATATTGAAGCTTTCATCCTCACTAGGTCTGCCTTTCTTGTTTGCAATCCCATAATCCATGCCAAGCTGTACCGTACCTAAGGTAAGTTTTGATATGTTCATATCTCTAATGCTAGTGTATTGCATGTTTATCCCCCTCGCCATGTAACTTCCCTTATATCTCTTTATATGTGTGACCTCTGACTTCTTTGATTGAAGTTAACAGCTTCAATCACCTAAATACTAGTATAACCGCCGTCTACCGGTATAGATAAGCCCGTAAGATAGGCGGAAGCATCGGATGCAAGGAACAAAAGAGGGCCTCTAATATCATATTCATTTGCTAGGCGTCCTAATTGTGTATGCTTTCCATAGTTTTCTGCAAACTTATCGGGAGTCCTATCTGATTTCAAGCCACCTGGACATAGGGTATTAATTCGCACATTGTACCTGCCATAATAGCTGGCGGCATGACGTGTCCACGCTATTATTCCTGATTTATTTAATGCGTAGTCGTGAGAGTGAGCACCATCGCCCATGCCTGGCTCGCCATCATAGTTGTGTTTTTCTACACCAATGAGTCCCATCATTGAACCAAAATTGACAATTGAGCC
>JAAZEK010000546.1 GCA_012512335.1 Clostridiales bacterium
ATTAAGCTATGCAGATATTGCGGTTGAAGAGATGGAAAAGGTATCTTATAAAAATGGGTTGGATCTTCTAACTGCAATTCAGAAAGAAACATAAATCATTGATGTAGAACTACGATATACGAAACCTAAAACTTTTAGATTAACTTTATTGTTTGCATTCAGTATGCTATTAATATCATTGCTTTCCTTCGTAGACAAACGACGGAAATGAAAAATCACCCTGTCAGCACCAGGGTGATTTTAATTAGTTATTAATCTTCACTCGAGGTAGCCACATCTATTGATGTTCCGATTACCTTCACTTTTATATTACCACAAAATAAGAATTTGTAAACACTTTATTGCAAAATGAGATAGAAACTAAGACAACACTAAGACATTCGTGTATTCGCTTTACTTTATTATGGTAACCGTGAAGCAGCTTCCTTCCCCTGGTACACTAGCTACTTCGATTTTGCCATTGCAAAGCTTCAAAATCCTTTTTACAAGGGCTAGTCCAAGCCCGCTGCCTTCTGTTACCCTGGAATGATCGCTTTGATAGAACTTGTCAAATATTTGTTTTTGCTCTTGGAGATTCATTCCGATTCCTTCATCAGCTATAGATACTAGTATAAAATCTTCATTGGATTTCAAAGAAACTTTGATAGTAGCACCCTCAGGGCTGAACTTTATAGCATTTTCAAGTAGATTGCTCCAAACATGGTTTATCATTTCTTTATTTCTTGTAATTTGGACAGAATCCAGTTCAATATCCAACTCCAAGCTTTTCTTCTCTAACTGTGGTTGTAGAATTAGAATAGCATTTCGCAATTGTTCATCTAAGGAGTAAGTTTCTTTTTCAAAAACCTTTTCAATATTCTCCAGCTTTGATAAAAGCAGAATATTGCTGGATAGTCTAGCCAAACGCTCTGTTTCTAAAATAATGATATCCAGATAATCATCTCGTTGTTTCTCACTTAGGCTTTTCTTTTTTAGACGATTTGCGAACCCTCTAATGGACACAATTGGAGTTTTAAATTCATGTGATATATTGTCTATTAAGTCGTTGCGCATAGCTTCGATGCTAGCAAGTTGTTTTGTCATATCATTAAAGCTTTCTGTTAAGCGCTTAATTTCGTTGGAACCTTTGGTTTCAACACGAACACTAAAATCCCCATCTGCAACCCTTTTCGTAGCTTCTACTAAGGTATTAAGTGGACGTAGGAAAATGTCTCCTCCTAATATGGCAAGCAGTGTTCCAATTAATAAACTTACCATCAGCAGGAATAACAATAGCACAGGGAATCGTATCTCAGATAAAGGTGGGAGAATGCCTTGACTCATAAGAAAATATGAGACAAAGCCAGATATAATAATGCTGACTAGCAGAATCACGAAAACAAATATCGTAAGAAATAGTAGGGTTGTGATCCTGTGATGTTTAGCATCTTTGGGTTCATTTGCATCTTTGAGTTTATTTGGATCAGTATCATTTTGATTAGCATCATTTATTTTACTCTTGTCACTTAGAATATTTCGCTTATCACTCAACGTTCTTCACCGCCTTGTAACCTAAGCCGCGAACTGTCACTATATCAAACTCAGGCCAATCCCCAAAGCGTTCACGCAGTCTGCCAATATGCACACTAACAGTATGATCATCTGTTTGGGTATCGTAGCCCCAAATTTCGTCCAATAACTGTGTTCGAGTGAAAATGGTGTCTGGATAACTAAGTAGTTTGTAAAGCAATAAAAATTCCTTCTTAGGAAGACTTATCCTCTCCGATTCACGACTTACTGTAAATGAACTATAGTTTAAGACTACATTCCCTAATACAATTTTTCTTTCACTAACAATTTTTGCCCTCCTCAGAAGGGCTTTTATACGAAGAATCAGTTCTTCTTCATTAACTGGCTTAACCATATAGTCATCTGTCCCTACTAAGAAACCTTTTCGTTTGTCTGTTATGGTTTCCTTAGCAGTCATCATCAAAATGGGGAAGTCATATCCGTTATTGCGAAGCATATCTACCAAGGTAAAGCCATCCATCCCCGGCATCATGATGTCGGTGATCATTAAGTCAACTTGCTGTTGATCCAATACTTCAAGAGCTTTTTGAGCATCTTCCGCTAGCACTGGATTATAGTGTTCATCTAGTAAAATATCTTCTAACAACATTCTGGTATGTAAATCGTCTTCTACAACTAGTATGTTAATCATTTGAACCCCCTGAATAAGTAGAATATTTATAAAGATACATCTGAGCATTATTAACTGAACTTCAACTGAATTTCAACTAATTTGCAGTTTATGTTTAACTTTGGTTGATGTAGAGATTATATCATATAGATAGTAAAAAAAACAAAGATTGAATGCATAACTGAATATGCTTCAACTCAGATGAAAAATCTTTAGGAGGAAAAAACATGACAAAATATCAAAAAATGAACAGTGCTCTTACAGTAGGGATTTCAATTATAATAATAGCTACTTTAGTACTATTGTTCGTACCCTATTATACTGAAGGCGGGACTAATGTTAGTTTAGCAGGTTACACATGGTTTCCAACTGATCACCAAGCATTAACAGCAGAGATTGCTAGCTCTGTTGATGGCCATTCCGTAGACGACATTCTCACTGAGACAATTCTAATTCCACTTGCTGGTATTGTTGTTCTAGTACTGTTATCTTATTTCGATTATAGTAAAATTACCAGTATACTTTCAGTTGTATGGAGTTTGTGGGCGTTTATCTGGTATGCAAAAGATTCTGTAATGAAATTAGGAAGTCAATGGTCAGCTTTTATTGTTCTGTTCGTTGCAATTTCTATACTTTCAATAGTTCTCACTTATGTGCGTAGTCATAGTGATAAGGAAGAAAAAGAAGCAGAGCATTCTTCAGAATATAAGAATCAACCAGTTACTTCGAATTAGTCTAAAATAGGATTAAGTAATGGGAAGTATACTAAAATCCTTGAAATGGTTCTCGCTTCTATCTGGAGTAGTAATTGCTATACTTGGTATCACCATACTATTTGTTCCACTAGAAACTTTGACCCTGCTGGTAAAATTTATCGGGGTACCTATGTTGTTATCAGGTATCTCCGAAATTGCCTACTATTTTAGTGAAATCAGAACTCACAAGTCTGTATTAGTATTAGGAAGTGGAATTCTAACTATACTGCTAGCTATATGGATGTTGTTTGGAAGAGGAAGTCAGGTTTTAGTAACTATGCTATCATATGTCCTTGCAGTATGGGTATTGACATCCAGCATAATGCGAGTAGCTGGTTCACTCATTATGAAGTTTGAGGGTTCAAGTTTATGGGGCTGGCTTTTGGCATTTAGCATAATAGGAAGTATATTAGGTGTATTACTCTTGTTTTCACCAGACCTATCTGCAACACTGATATCCTATGCGTTAGGCCTCGTACTGATTGCATTCGGAATAGAAAACATCATTATATTCCTTAAAATTAAAAACATTGGATATTATTGAAGGGAAGGATCTGACACGCTTATCTAGGAGTCACTATTGATATAGCTTCTTGTATATTATTTATAACAACTCTATCGTGTTCACCACCGAATTCCCCATCAAGAGTCCATGATATTCTCTCTTCAGCGCTAATTATAAGATGAGATGTCTTAAAGGTAAGCACATGTTCAGAAGGATATTCTTGAATCAAAGAAGAAATAATTTCTTGAAACTCCAGGGCACTTGTGGGGTTTTTTATCATGGTAACCTCAAAAAGCCCGTCATTCAATAAAGCACCATGATCTGTAATATTCTTAAAGCCTGCAATTGAATTAGAGTTGGTGATCATTCCAAATAAAAAGTCATCTGTGATAACTTGGTCATTATACTCAAGCTTTATCTGGTGAGACTTAACCTTGTTCAGCCTTTTCATACCTTCTAGAATATAAGCTAAGTATCCTAATAAATTTTTTGCTTCTTGTTTGGTTTGATAGGGAACATCAGTGAAAAGCCCAAATGCGGCTATATATATAAAATAATCATCATTAAAAGATCCTACATCGTATAGAAAAGGCTGCCCACTTATAATAGCGCTAGCAGCATCTAAGGGGTTTTTGGGGATACTAAGGCTGTTGGCAAAATCATTCGTTGTCCCTGCTGGAATATACCCAATAGGAACTATTTTCTCACTTTCCATCATGCCTGAAACCACTTCATTTAAAGTTCCGTCTCCACCGCTACAAACTACTAAATCAAATTCCTTTGCTCTCTCTCTGGTGATCCTTCTTGCATCCTCATGAGACTGAGTGGGATAAGCAACAATCTCGTAACTTTCCTTAGTAAATATGTCCAGTATTTGTAATAATATATTTCTAATTTGCGACTTTCCAGCCTTGGGATTAATAATGAACAGCATTTTCTTGCTCATTGGTATCATCCTTCATTTCCTGAAATTGTTAATCTTATTTTACTACTCTTACTCTAAAAAAGCAAATCTCAAAATTCAGCCCTCAGAAATTCCGCGCACCCATGTTTCAACCTATAAACAACTATAATTATTAGAGGAATAGGCTTATTTAGATAGAATATTCTTTCAGTGAGGGATTATTCAGGAACATTAAGAATTTTGTTTGATATATGGGAGGTCCAAGTATGGCGGTATTAGATATAAGAAACTTAACTAAGAAGTTTGGAAAATTTACTGCATTAGATGGAATTGATTTTGAAATCAATAGCGGTGAGATATACGGGTTTATTGGTCCTAATGGAGCTGGTAAAACCACTACAATTCGAGTTGCTCTTGGCATTTTAAAAGCCACGAAGGGTGAAGTTACAATCTTTGGGAAAGATGCGTGGAAGGATGCTGTTAAAATTCACAAAAACCTTGCATATGTTCCTGGGGATATAAGTCTATGGCCTAACCTTACTGGGGGAGAGGTAATTGATCTATTCACCCGGCTTCGCGGTTCTAATAATAAAAGTCGTCGCGAAGAACTCATTGAGAGATTTAATCTAGATCCATCGAAGAAATGTAGAACTTATTCAAAGGGAAATCGCCAGAAGGTTGCATTAGTTGCTGCCTTCGCTTCTGAAGTAGACCTTTATATTCTTGATGAACCTACATCCGGCTTAGATCCTTTGATGGAAAGGGTTTTTCAAGAATATGTTATGGAAGCAAAAAGAGAGGGAAAATGTATATTACTCTCCAGCCATATATTGTCTGAGGTGGAGAAATTATGCGACAAGGTGAGCATTATTCGCCATGGCAAGATAATTGAATCTGGTAGCTTGGAAGAAATGCGCCACTTGACTAGAACACTTATAGAGATTGAAACTAAAGAAACTATAGAAGGCTTAAATGAAATAAGGGGAGTGCATGATGTTGAGAAGAAAGACAAGACAATCTACTTCCAAGTTGATACAGAATCATTAGCTAATGTGATAAAACACGTAAGTCAGTTTGATATTGTAAAATTAGAAAGTGCTCCACCAACACTTGAAGACCTATTTATGAGGCACTATAAAGGAGATGGAGGTGAGGCATAATGTCTAAGCATCTGTTTATAAATATAGGGAAACTAGTCCGTTTCATATTACGAAGAGACCGTATAAGAATCCCTGTATGGGTTATTTCCATTGTAATGTCAACAATAGCTTTTGGGGCTATGATACCAGGTTTATATCCATCTGGCTTAGAAAGAAATATCATGGCAGAAACTATGAAAAATCCTGCTATTACTGTTATGTTGGGTCCTGGATACGGTCTAGACAATTATACAGATGGAGCAATGATGGCTCATTTTATGCTGCTTTTTACTACTCTAGCCGTGGCGATAATGAGTATATTGCTGACTACTAGGCACACCAGAGAAGACGAGGAAGAAGGGCGGATTGAGATGATACGTTCTCTTCCAGTAGGTCGCTTGTCGAACCTGGCAGCAACCATATTTGTTGCTACTGTAACATATATAATCATAACCTTGGCCACTGGGGTTGGACTATACTCTTTAGGCTTTGAAAGCATGAAATTGGAAGGCTCTTTATTATATGGAGCTTGCTTAGGCGCAATAGGTGTTTTATTCGCCTCATTAACGGGGCTATTCGCTCAACTTTCTTCTG
>JAAZEK010000547.1 GCA_012512335.1 Clostridiales bacterium
AAGGACCTTGAACCGATACACGAAATAAGAAGAAATCTAGAAATGATATTATTTGGTAAAAGCATTGATAAGATAGACAATTGGAGTAATTATGAAGCTCTTTTATTTCAATATAATAAATCCATAGCAGCTACATTGATAAGGGATTTATAATAGGGAATTTTGCTGGCCAGGTTTGTTTACCTGTATTTGTGTATTCTTAGTTTGATTTGACATACTTCATGGTAAGAATAATGTAAGAATAAGCTTGATAAAAAGGAAAGGAGAGTTTTTGCAATGAACAACTTTATTTTTCAAAGCCCTACTCGAATTATCTTTGGGAAGGATAGTGAAAATCAGGTAGGTGCTGAGGTAAAAAAATTTACGAAAAAGGTTTTACTTCACTATGGCGGAGGTAGTATCAAAAAAACAGGCTTGTATAACAGAGTGACAGCATCACTTAAAGAGAATAATATCGAATACATAGAGCTTTCAGGGGTACAGCCTAATCCTAGAGTCTCACTTGTCCGTGAGGGAATTGAACTATGCAGAAAAAATGATATTGACTTCATACTAGCTGTTGGAGGTGGTAGCGTAATCGACTCTTCCAAAGCTATCGCAGTAGGGGTGCCTTATGAAGGCGATGTATGGGATTTTTACATTGGTAAATCAAAGATCAATGATTCCTTACCACTTGGTGTAGTCCTTACCCTACCTGCTGCAGGAAGTGAAGCTAGCCCCAGTTCAGTATTGACAAATGAAGACGGATGGCTTAAAAAAGGAACTGGAAGTGACCTCATTCGTCCCAAGTTTGCTATTATGAATCCTGAGCTAACTTTTACCCTTCCTGCATATCAAACAGCATGTGGCGTGGCTGATATGATGGCTCACATAATGGAAAGGTATTTCACCCATACTACAGATGTTGATTTAACAGATAGATTATGTGAAGCAACATTTCGCACTATCATAGATAACGCTCCAAAGCTCATCATAGATCCAGAGGACTATGCTGCACGTGCAGAAATAATGTGGGCTGGAACTATAGCACATAATGGCTTATTAGGAACTGGTAGAGAAGAAGACTGGGCATCTCATAGTATCGAGCATGAGTTAAGTGCTATCTATGATGTAGCGCACGGGGCTGGTCTCGCAGTTGTTTTCCCTGCATGGATGAAATATGTTTATAAGCATAATGTATCGCGCTTCGTACAATTTGCAGTTCGTGTTTGGAATCTAGAAAATGATTTCCATCATCCAGAAAAGACAGCACTAAAGGGGATTGAGAAAACAAAGGAATTTTTCTCATCTATAGGACTTCCAGTTACTTTGGAAGAATTGGGTATAATGGATGATCGTCTTGATGAAATGGCAGATAAATGCACTGCTGGAGATACTGTAACTCAGGGAAGATTTGTTAAGCTGAATAAGAAAGACGTATACGAGATATATAAGCTTGCTAGTGAATAATAGTTTCTTTCAAGTGTAGCATATTAAACATATCTGAATACTTGATAAGGGAGCGAATCCGTTTTATTATAGTTCATTATGTTTATATGACACAGAGTCATGCTACGAATTAGTGATGGTATAGGAGGAAAAAATGAATGTCAAAAATTGCAGGAAATCTAACTGAACTAATAGGAAACACACCACTGATGAAGATTTCAAATTATAGTAAGTCAGAAGGTATCGAGGCCAATCTACTTGTTAAACTTGAATATTTTAACCCTGCAGGCAGTGTAAAGGATAGAATAGGTTATTCTATGATTAAGGACGCAGAGGATAAAGGGATATTAAAAGAAGGCTCAGTTGTAATTGAGCCTACCAGTGGAAATACTGGTATTGCTTTAGCTGCTGTATGTGCCGTTAAAGGTTACCGTTTGATATTGACTATGCCAGAAACCATGAGCATTGAAAGAAGAAATCTTTTGAAGGTTTTAGGAGCAGAGCTGGTATTAACACCAGGTTCGGAGGGGATGAATGGGGCAATTCGCATTGCTGAAGAAATAGCATCTAGTACCCCAAATTCCTATATACCTCAACAGTTTACAAATCTGGCCAATCCAGCAATTCACAGAGATACCACAGCTGAGGAAATATGGAGAGATACTGATGGTAAAGTAGACATATTCGTCGGCGGAATAGGCACAGGAGGAACCATCACTGGAGTTGGGGAAGTTATCAAACAGAGAAAACCCGAGTTTCAAGTTGTGGCGGTAGAACCGATGGATTCAGCTGTCCTGTCTGGTGAAAAACCTGGACCCCATATGATACAAGGGATAGGAGCTGGTTTTATTCCTCAGGTGTTAAACACCTCAATCATTGATGAAGTTTATAGAGTAGAAAATAAGAACGCTTTTGAGACAACGAAGGCCCTTGCACGACACGAAGGTCTTATTGTAGGAATATCCTCAGGTGCTGCTGCATACGCAGCTACTCAGATTGCCAAGCGTCCAGAAAACAAAGGTAAAACCATAGTTGCTCTTTTGCCAGATACCGGGGAGCGTTATATTTCTACGGCCTTGTTTCAGGAAGGCTAAGGAAAGATTTTTCGCCAATGCTCAAGATTACAGCGAAAGATTCGGTAAAATGCTCAGTACCAATGGTACTGGGCTCTTACTTTGTATGGTTACCGTTCACGAAAGGACACAAGTCGAAGTGTTAATTTAGTCAGTATCTGCTATAATAAATGTAGTAGTAACGAAAAAAATCGACTAATAAGATGAAGTGAGGTAGAAAATTGAGTCAAGCAGATAAGATATTTGTTACAATGTGTAAAGATATTTTAGCAAACGGAACCAGCAGTCAGGGGCAGAAGGTACGCCCAGTTTGGGAGGATGGCGAATCTGCCCATACCAAAAAGAAATTTGGAATAATAAATCGTTACGATTTATCAGAAGAGTTTCCTATATTAACCTTGAGACCTACACCTCTAAAAAAAGCTATTGATGAGTTACTTTGGATATGGCAAAGGAAATCAAACAATATCAAGGATTTGAATAGCAAAATTTGGGATGCATGGGCAGATGAAGAGGGTTCAATAGGAAAGGCATATGGCTATCAACTTTCCGTAAAACACAACTACAAGGAAGGGGAGTTTGATCAGGTGGATCGGGTGCTTTACGATTTAAAGCACAATCCCTACAGTCGAAGGATTATGACCAATATCTACAATCATTACGACTTACATGAGATGAATCTATACCCTTGTGCTTACAGCATGACCTTTAACGTAACAGGAAACAAGCTTAATGCTATATTAAACCAGAGATCTCAAGACATTTTAACTGCAAACAATTGGAACGTTTGTCAGTATGCAATACTGGTACATATGTTTGCTGCGGTAAGCGACTTACAAGTAGGTGAATTGGTCCATGTTATTGCAGATGCCCATATCTATGACAGACATGTTCCCATAATTAAAGAATTAATTGAACGTCCTCAATATGATCCGCCAAAGCTACATATAAATCCAGATGTTAAAAATTTCTATGCATTTACAGTGGACGATTTTAAATTAGAAGGTTATAAAAAAGGACCGCAGATAAAGAACATTCCCGTAGCGGAGTAGTTGAGGAGGTATATTAATGAACTTCATAGTAGCTGTAGATGAGCAATGGAATATCGGTAGAGAAGGATCTTTGCTTCAGCCCATATCTGAGGATCTTAAGAATTTTAAGGCAAAAACCATGAATAAAATAGTTGTATTGGGTAGAAAAACTCTACAGACCTTTCCTGGGGGTAATCCTTTAAAAGGAAGAACCAATATTATATTAACCAGGCAAGAAGACTTTTCTGCAGGGGATGCTATAATATGCCACTCATATGACCAATTATTTCAGGTGTTAAACAGCTATTGCAGTGAAGATATTTTTGTCATTGGCGGTGGAGAGGTTTACAATAAATTAATTCCATATTGTGAGATTGGCTATGTAACCAAAATCCATATGACCTATTCTGCAGATACTAGTATTCAAAACTTAGATCAGAAGTCTAACTGGGAGCTTATAAAGGATGGGGTGAGAAATCACTTCAAGGATGATATTTATTTTAGCTTTTTAGAATATCGAAATAATAAAGTATTGCCTATACCTTAAAGTGTTGTTGAATATCCTTTACCAGTAAAGAACATCTCCAATAGTGTTGCATATAATGTAACATATCCAATTGGAGGTGAGATTTATATATGAATTATGGCAGATATGATATTAATCAGACCTGCCCCAGTGGTACGCA
>JAAZEK010000548.1 GCA_012512335.1 Clostridiales bacterium
AGAGCTTGGAAAGTGAAGATTCTACTATAGTTGAGTTACCAATGTCAAAGAAAGACTTGGCCTCTTATCTTGGAACAACACCTGAGACAATTAGTAGAAAGTTAAATGAATTTGAAGAAGCTGGATTGATCAAGCGACTTTCAAATAAAAAAATAAAGGTTTTAGATGTAGATGAGCTTTTGTTTATGTAGAAGCTATCAATCTGTTTTATTGCGCATACATATACCTTCTGCAAATATTGCACCATCAATAACAAATACTGCCCCTAAAATAGTTTTTTCAAATTCATACATTTGTATGATAGAATTCCATAAGAGGGATTCTTTATAGAGGAGTCTAGTTAGAAGATCAAATATAATGAACGAGGAGAGAAAAATTATGAAGATTTTAGTAATTGGAGGAACAGGTCACGTAGGTACATTTCTAGTGCAACAGCTAGTGGAGCAGGGTCATGATGTGGTTATTGGATGCCGTGGGAAAACAACAATTCCGGCAGATTCACCGCTATACAATGTACCTAGAGTCACATGCAATTCTTCAGACATTGAAAGCATGAAAGAATTGACAAAAGATCGCTATGAAGTAGTAGTTGATTTTCCTGGAACTGCCTATAACACCTATAGGGTCTTTCGTGATACGGCATCTCATGTAATTGCCTGTGGCTCATTATGGATGTTCGGGTATCCACATATGGTGCCTACCCCTGAAATACGCCAAGAAAAGTGCTTATTTGAAGGATATGAAAAACGTTATCTTGAGATTCAAGAGATGATAGGTGATTCTGGTAAACATCGTGCAGTTTTTACAGCCATAATGCCACCAAATATTTGTGGTCCTGGTAAGATTCCGCTGGAAACCCTAGGTGGAAGGGACATAGAGGTTCACCGAGCACTTAAGGAAGGTAAAACAGTTTATTTACCAGATGGACCAGAGGCGCTTATAGGGCCCTGCGATGCAAAAGATATAGCCAATTTATTTGCCTTGGCTGTAAATAATCGTACGGCTGCAGCAGGACAGATATTTAATGTGGGATCCAGTTACTCAGTAACAGCATCACAATTTGTAAGTATTTATTCGGATATTTACGGTGTAGATATACCTGTAGAAAAGGTTTCATGGGACAAGTACACAGAAGACATAAGTCCAGGAATCGGCCACTGGTGGCATTTCTTTGGACATATGCAACCGGATATATCCAAAGCTAAGCGACTACTTGGATATTCTCCTCAATACACACCAGAGGAAACCCTTGCAAGGGCTGTAAACTGGATGTTTGAGCAAAAGCTTCTTTAATTTTAAAATTGTAAAGCATACTTCTAAATTTAAATTAATGGAGGAGCAAAAATGGAAAAAAGTTATCTTTATCGATATGGAAGTCCTGAGACATACGAATTGATACCACAGGAAGGTGTATCTCTTGCAAAACCACAGGGTTATGATGGATTCAACTGTTGCTGGGATGGCACATTGTCGCCAGATGGGATTTTCTACTTTTCACTCGGTAGTGAGGCAGGGAATGGTGATTATGCATACTTGAACCGATATAATAGAGAGGAAAACACAATTGAAAAGTGTTTTTACACAAAAGATGTGGTACTTCCCAGCCTGCGAGCACTACCCGGCTCTAAGATACACTCCGCAATTGACTTCTTACCGGATGGACGGATTATCTGTTGCAATCATACTACTGATAAAGCTCCGAATCATCCAGAATGGTTGCCATATGCGTATTATTCCCATACATGGGAAGGCTTTCAGGGCTCAACACTGATGATATATGACCCAAAAACTGGTCAAGTAGACAATCTTGGCATCCCTGCACCTCATGAATCGATGTATGGTGGTATATACTCCTTAAAAAATAATGCATACTATATGCTTGGTTACCAACGAGGACACATGTATAAATACGACCTTAGTACATGTACAGTGAAGGATCTGGGAAAAGCCATTGAGACATGCTCGCACCGGCTTCATGTCGGGCCTGATGAAAATATTTATCTAACATCTCCCTCTGGCTTTCTTCTACGTGTTAATACCGATACTGATCGAATTGAGTGGACGGGTATTCGGCTTCCAAAGCATCAATCTGATTACGAGAAACGCTTCGTATATCGTTACATATCGACCTACATCAATCTAGATGAAGAGCGTATGCTGATGATTGGTGGCTATTCTAATCACCTGTTCGAATATAACACTTCTACTGGGGAGCTTATCAATTACGGCGAGATGCATGGGGCAGATGAGCTGTTTGAAGGATTTGGAAATTATTTCTATTGTTTTAATGGAGCACTGGATACAAATGGTGTGTTGTGGTACGCAATGACACCACGACTTTTGGACGTGCCTGATGAATATCGTGACAAAACTACCCCAGCTGTAGCTTACCTTTACCGATGGGAATACAATAAACCGAACTCGAAAGCTAAGAATTTAGGGGTGATGGGGGTGACAGATCTAGTTTGCGCTATGATTTCAGAGATACGTATTGATCATGAGAAAAACCTCTTGTATGCTACCTGTGCGGCAGATAAGGATAACGGACCGCCAGTAATGTGTATTGACTTGAATATTTTGTCGAAGCAATTAGAACAGAGTGGTCCTAGTCATCAGGATAATCGTTTTTACCCAAAATCAGCAGAGGCTACTAAAAAAGCCAGTATTCAATATGAAGGTACTTCCCTGTTTAATGCACATGAAGCATTTTCTCTTGATAGGGTTCTTCAGATAAGGCTTTGGACTGAGCTTTACGATGATATGGAAAATTCCGCTGTAATCGGACTGTACTGGAAGGACTCTGATACCATACGTGGTGTATGCGGTCACAAAACACCCAAGTATGTCTTTGAAATCAAGGGAGAAAAATTGGCAAGTATAGAACTAATGGAAAAAATGAATGAATCAGATAAAAGTGAATTGCTAGCACGGGCGTGCCCTAAAGTAGCTATTGTGCCTGACGAAGTGAAGCTACCCCACGTGGCTGGCAGGCAGTACTTAGCAGTGCCATCATGCTCCGTAGAATGGAATGGTAGCCGTACACTGATAGGGACAAAAGATGGTAAGCTCAGTGTTTTGCATGGAAATCAAGCATTCTCACTAGGACTGACTAGTAGCTCAGGTGCAGTGAATGCACTTTGCACGAATAAAGACGCAACTTATGCATGGGGTGTATGTGGTGATCCGCTGGATATCAGCAGAGTGTTTGCCTATAGCGACGAGCATGGATTATGTGAACTGGGGCTGTTGAAATGGATAGCAAAAGGTGAAGATAACGTAGTTGGTCCTGATTTGCTGACGGCTATTGCCTGTTCGCCTGATGATAATAAGCTTTGTATGGGCTCAGGTGACCTTACAGGAACCGTTTTCATTGTATCACTGAACTAATTTAGATTCATCTTCAGTAAGCCCACGAGAACGGAAAAACTTTAGATACACAGCTAAGGAAGCTAAAACAAAGGATATCAGATACATTATTTGATAACCGCTATATTGAAAAACGGAATTTGTAAAGCTGGGTATCAGGTCACGTATCATACTGCCTACAGTGGGGCCAAGCAACGAGCCGAGCCCCATTGCGGCACCAAACCAGCCCTCGTAGATTGTTCTTTGCCCATCCTCGGGCATCAGACTATATCGGTAATTTACCGTAGCAACATTAAACCCGCTAGCGCCAATTCCTGCTAAAAATGGTGTGATGATAAACAATAGCAGTGTTTTCTGTGTCATAAAACCATAAAGAAAAAACTCTGATGCCATCAATATAGCACCTGCACTTAACACGAAATATTGGCCTTTCTTTGTTTCAATGCGATCCCAAAGTCTTGTACCTATTATCATGTTTATATATGACACCGTATATATCACGGATATTAGACTGTAATTTAATTTCAAATATCTTATCTGATAAAGTGATGTAAAGGAGCTTGACAATGACAGACTGAAGTAATATGCAAATATGAATAACAGAAATTGTCTGTATTCTTTTGTTTTTAGGGGCTCAAGGAATGACCCTACTTCAATTTTCTTTGTAGCTTTGCGAACCTTGTTTTTCGGCTCATGAACATTCATCAGTACTATAGCATCCGCAAGAGATAATATCAGGCTTATTGTGAAGACAATTACAAAGCCAGTAAGGCTTTTGTTGAAAAGATCCAGTAGTAAGCCCATTGCAAGGGAGAATACTGTGAAGGAAATCCGAAGCCAAAACATGCGAAGATATATATAACGACTCTTTGTATGATCATTTGGTAACAGACTAATCATCCAAACCATAATACCGACACTGTATATGCTCCAAATTAAATTACTCAATATTACCATAATGGTGGTTAAATATATCAAGGCAGTATTATCCTTAATCAGAAAAGGAAGATATACAATGGAGCATTTTAAAAATCTAGAAACCATATTCATGGTGATTAGTAATGTTTTCCTTGTCTCCATTTTTTCAAATATCATAAAAGAAAACAATGATATAATAAGTGACCAAGTAGGAGCACTGTTTAGTATACCAACAAGGAAGTCGTTAGCTTTTAAGGTTACCAAATATCCTGACATAAAAAATCCTGTTGTCAAAGTAACAGCAGCATTAATCAAAATTCCGTCAAAAATAAAAAGTATTTGGCTTTTTCTATGCTCTCCCTGACAAAGTGGGAAAAGCATCCTGTTTCTAAACCCCTTCATAGCTATACCTCATTGTCGATTATACTTACCACTAACTACTATCTACCACTCAAGCTCATTATAATATAGAAATGAGTAACTTTCTAGTACTTGCATGTAAATATACCAGCTACATAAGGCTCTTGTTACTTATCACTGGAAAGTAAAATAATAAATATATTCCAGTCGCTGTTGCCATCACGAATCAATCTAGAGCTCATATCAGCTGAAAATACTACACCTTCCAAACTCACTGCGTTCAGACAGTGAAAGGTGCTTA
>JAAZEK010000549.1 GCA_012512335.1 Clostridiales bacterium
TATGTGTGCAGTAAAAAGTAGAATACATCCTATTACGCCAATGATCCTTTTCTCCATAGGTGATTCTATGCCAAATGGATTCACAATCGTGCACATACTCCCCTTCTCCATGCATAAACTCACCAATGTCTCCACGATTATATAATCGCTTCATTTCTGTTGTGGCTGGAAAATAGCAATAATTTTCTGCATAAGCATATACCATGTTACTTGCTTCGACTGCTTCCACCAATTCAACAGCTTGGCCCATTGTTTCAGTAGGCAGAACCTCACTTATTACATGACGTCCAGAATTTAAGAGCCTAATTGCATAAGGTGCATGCTCGTTGGCATAGTTAGCTAACACAACAGCATCCATATCGTGATTAAAGAATTCTTCAAAATTTGTGTAGTATTCGATAGTTTGACCCAACTCATCAGCAAGTTTATTGCATTTTAGCCTATATGGTTCATATTTGTCACAAATAGCAACCAGCTGGGCATCTGGATGTCTAGCCATAATATTGATCATAGACATTCCTCTTGCAGCCCCAAATACGCCTACTTTTATTTTGTTGTTTTTCATGTATATTGCCCCCGTATCTTTTATGTTAGGCTCTGTGGTTTACTCAATATCCTATCGCCTATTGCATATTGCCTATTGCTTCGCGCCCAAATCCACCTTTATCGATTCCCCATCAACTATCTTTGTTTCAGAACCTAATCTGGTGATTCCACTTGCAGTCAAGCTTACATTACCACTTCCACCAAATACAGCAGATAAGGCTTTCCCAGCAGTAATTCCACGTACTGTTAAGTCCTGGCAGTCGCAATCATTGAAATACATGGCGCATAGTTTATCGAACTTAAATAATACTCCTCCATCTAAGCTTGTCTCTGAGCTTTCACAATTCACATTATAGTGAATGTCGCTTACATGGATATTTCGCATATGTCCACTACTAAAAAACACTCCTGTGCCTGCACTATGATAAAGCTGAACGTTATTAATAAAAGCATCTTGCAATGTACACGATATGAATACACCAAATCTAGCACAGCTAACGACATTACGGACAGTTATTCCGAAAGTATCGCCTAGCTTTGCAGGCCCACTGTCTGAATAATATCTTTGTTCACCTATACGGACAGCTGCTCCTGGGCGAAATTCCTTTCCATCTGAGCGATCTAGAATATTTTCAACTATAATGTTATATAGCTTTTTTCCCCCATGATTCAGCAATCTTACTATTGCATGATTCCCAGTTACATAGGTTGATATATTTCTAATGATGACGCTATGAATATCGACATCCATATCTTTAACTGTCAGTTTTCTTTCACTTTCCCCGTCCAAGCAGGTTAGTGCAATCGTATCATCACCTGTACAACCTGTAATGTTTTCAATTACAAATCTATTACATCCAGTTCGCAGATCGATTCCATCTTGATTCGGAGCGTTGTTATGAGCCATGAAATCTATATTGGATATTCTGCCTTCCGAACAAAAGTGAAAGGTCATTCCCCAATAGCGTTGATTGATAATACGAACATTTTCAATTGTTATCCGCTCCACATTATGAAGGTGAATCAAGGTGTTATTAAATATGGACGGCATACCATCCTTGAGTTGAGTTTTTTCCGTCAGGCCGTTATGGTTTCCGCCATCAAGCACAGCATTCCCAATACCCATGATTCGAATATCATACTGACGACCTTCTATTGTATTAGCTACTTCTTTCATAGAGTTAGCATTCCTAAATATACTACAAAAAACTCCATCAGCAAGACGTAGGCAGCAGTTATCAAGGATGACCACACTGCCTGTATGCAATTCAATGGCTTTTGTAATACTCCAATAATTTTCTCCGGTTCGTGGATTGTACCTCGGTATCTCCACCTTTGCACCAGTCTTTTCTGCCGCATCCACTGCAGCTTGAATCATGTCTGAATCATTGTAGTAATCCAAAAATTGATTGGGGTTGTAACAACTCTTATCCATAAACTTCAGAGTTCGGAGACCCGTAACTTTAGTCGTGGGAGGAGAACTCCTTCTACGCCACCTTTCTCTCTGCTATTAATGTACTTTTTTTCTAACAACTTTAATTTCTTGCAATTAGCACTCCTATGAATGTCAGCTTCTTTTCTGTCATAGTCTTCTAGCTTATTGAGTCCTTAATATGAAAATCATCAGGTAATTTCAAAATTGAGGCAACAATAAGCTTTGCACGAGAAGTAAGAGAATTTAGTGTTGATCTCTCATTAATCGTATGAACTCCATCTCCTATAGTTCCTAGAGAATCCACAGATGGTACACCTGCAAGAACTGTATATGCGGAATCTGAACCTCCACCTTTGAACAATTTTTCTACTGGTTCTAGATTATATTTTCCACTTACTTTACTGATCTGCTCAAATAGCTTAACATTCTCCTCTTTAAGCTCCATGGGTAGACGCCTACCTAATTCAGTAATAGTCGCGCTTGTGCCAGGAATATAAGAATGAGCTACTATGGTTTCAATATGATCCATAGCTTTTTCCAGATCCTCTTGGTTAATATAACGGATATCCAGTATAAATGAACAATGATGTGGAATGGTATTTGCAACCTCGCCGCCTTGTATTACTCCACAGTTGTAAGTTATTTTCTCTTGATTGCTTGCTTTCTCTATATCGATAATCTTGTGAGCTGCTTCCTTAATTGCAGAAACACCTTCTGAATATGCAGACCCTGCATGAGAGGCCTTGCCTTTAACATCAACCTTCAGCTTGATAATACCCTTTCGGCCTACTGTTACCTTACCCTCTTCTCCGCCTTCACAATTAATAGCCGCAGCATGACCTCGAACCTCATCACAAATAAAATCTATGCTACCCTTATCTGATAATGAATTGCTCACTTCTTCATCACCTGTCAATATGAGCTTTAATGGACGTTTATTATATCCTATTTCTTTTAGCACTTGCATGGTCAGTAAGGCAACTGCAATACCACCTTTACAGTCGCAGACACCTGGTCCATAAATATATTCATTGTCAACCTTTACTGGTGGATTCCCAAACTTTCCTTTCTCGTGAACTGTATCCATATGTGCCAAAAGAGCAATTCCTGGAAGCTTACTTTGCTCGTCTGAATATATACTTAAGCACTTGCCAGCCTTTTCAAAAGTACGTTCTTTTATCTGAAAACCCTTCTCAATACTAAACTTTTCTACATGCTTTGCTACGTCATTTACTCCCGCTTTATCTGTGGAAAAGCTTTCGATATTGCATATATCAATCCAAAACTGTTTGAACTCGTCATAATGCGAGTCGACCTTATTAAAAATTTCTTGCATATTATATTCTCTATACATTGTGTGTAACTCCTGACTTTCTTATTTTGTGTCTGCCAAAACCTTGTATTATCTAAATATTCCTCGTATAAAGATTCCTCGTAAACTCGGAATGACATGATTAAAGAATTATTTCATTTTTCCTAAAGATTCCTCGTAAACTCGGAATGATAAAATTAAAAGCATCATTCCTTTTTCTCTTAACCGCCTTTTAGCCAGCTAGCAACTTCTGGTGAAAACCACTCTTCAGGATTTTCTTTAGCTAAGCTATATATTAAATTTCCTGTTTCACCAGCCCGATAAGTATAAAATATTGCATTACCACATCTTGTTGATTTTAGTAGTCCCGCTTTATCTATTGCCTCTTGATGCTGTGGTCCATTAAAGAAGGGCCAAATTTGTCCTTCCTCATAAGGCTTTGAATGATGTCTAAGTTTTTTCTTTTCTTCCTCTCGTATCTTAGGGTCAGCAAAAGATTTCAGTCTTTCATCTACTAATATATACTCAATAAGATGCTTTAAGGTATTATAGGTCAAGGTTACACCTACCATTACAACCTTTGCATTTAGGTCATGTAGCTTCTGCCATGGAGAGGAAGCAGAAAATGGCGTATCTCCAAAAACGCCATATCTGTGTCCAAAATCGGTATGCCCTTCTGTTAGATAAACCGCCATTTTCCCCTTGGCTGAAACAGGGTGTGTTGCCTGGTCACTTCGAATAGAGCCAGGATACTTGCGGAAAACCTCTGTTATGTAACCAGTGTCAGAAGGCTTGTTGATATCCCATGTTTTATAGGCATTAGCAAAATCCTTCTGCACCAGGGTTGGCATAACAAGGGTACCTTCATATCTAATAATATCCAGAAAGGCTTCGATCACAGCTTCAGCTCCACCTTCCACATATCCCATGCTCTTTAACGACGAGTGAACGAGTACGATATCTCCAGCTTCTATTCCAAGATGCTCCAGTGCCTCTATGATATCTTGTTTTCTAACTATACTCATACTCATATAATGTAAATCCCCTTACTTTTAGGAATTTTCGTTATTTGTTAAAAATCTCTTTTCCCTGACCTACATGCTCTATAGCTTCATAATGGCGATATTCCGTCGGGTGTATTGTAGGCTTCCAGGGCGCTTGCATAAATCCCTTTAGTTTGTCAGTATTAACATTGTTTTTAAAGTATTCTACAGTTCTAACGAAGTTCAAGTCACAGCCACTAGACCAGTTGCTTCCAGTTGGAACCTGATCAAATCCATTTTCTGCTAGAACCTCATATGCTCGAATGTAGTTTTCCTCACCTTCATTTCTAGCTGGGAATCCACCATAATACCAGTTGCTCTGCAGTACAGATTTAGGCATCTTCTTCAAAAATTCCTCTTCATGGCTCCATATATAATCTGACCATATCCAAGATCTGACACCTTTCTTTTCTATTTCATCTACGTAAAAGTAAAAATCCTTCCACCAGTATTCGCCTTTACGCAAAACAGTGTAATTATGGTATCTGTGATGTTCTATGGTTTCCTCGTCCATACCTATATGAAAATAGTCTGGAGTATCAAATATTTCAATTACTTCCTGGATAAGATTTCTGCACACTTCATAGTACTTCTTTGATGAAACTGCCCTCGAATATTCTCCCAGCCATTCATCATGGGTTGTAGAGAAGTTCAGCTTGGGTATTGGATTAATGCCTAAATTGCGCATTTTAGCTAATTCTGATCTAAGTAAATCAATGCTCCAAGAACCTTCTACAGCCAGCTCTGGGTGGGAATCATATTTAACCCCTTCTCCTAGGTCTATGACTACTGTGTTTACACCATTACCTGCCATCTTATCAATTAGTTCATCCCATACATCCTTATCCAAGCGTAGTACATCGCTTGCCGTGGTATACTCTGCACTTTTGAATGCATCCTTTTCACGCCACATGTTGTAGCCTAAGTGTAATAGGTATCCCCACATCATTTGATCTTTTTGTTTTCCATCCATTTTTTTCGTCCTCCTTATCATTAGTTTATGATTAAGGCAGACAGAGTCGTCTGCCCTACATTATAATTACCGTTCACATCGAAAATAAAAAATAATATGTATATTTTTTATTTTTGGATAGCTGTGAACATCTGTCCTTACAGTACTTTAATAACCCCTTCTTCAAATTTCATGCTGGTACCATAGGGCTTTGACATTTCAATTAGACGATCTACAAACTCTATGTTCCCTACTGGTTTTGGCCATCCTCCAGTGGAACGAGGTTCTCCAAAGCCAAGCTCAACAGGCAAAAGCTCAAGCTTCTTAAGCACTCCATCCTCCATTTCCCAATAAGGGATAACTGCTTCGAACATTATATGATTGGTGTATAACCCTCTAGTAAAGTTATTAGAACGCTTTTTAAAAAGCTCATGCATGGTTGCATTGGAATCCAATCCATAATTAGTATAAAA
>JAAZEK010000056.1 GCA_012512335.1 Clostridiales bacterium
AAACCAATTCTGATTCCACCCAATTGCACCCTCAATATTAAAATATTCTAACTCTCTTATCATTAAAAAACTCCCTCTATATTCTTTTATTTTATTCCATTTTATTTCATTATCTCTGATTAACTCCGATTATTTCTGATTACCTCTCAATGCATCTCACTGACTTTCATTATCTCTGATTACCTCTTAATACATCTCACTGACTTTCATTATCTCTGATTACCTCTTAATACATCTCACTATATCTCATTACCTCTCACTATATATCATTATATCTTACTACATCTCGTTATACCTCGTTATTTCTCACTATATATCATTATATCTCACTATATAGTGTATACCCCGTGCGTGTGAGGTAAAACCCGCTTACGTTGTGAGTTCTCATGAGATCCGCTAATATACCCCGTGCGTGTGAGGTAAAGCCTGATGTATACCCTGGGGTGTACCCCTGAGAAATACCTGGATGTGCAAATTTTCAAGTAATCCATGAAAATCGAAGTCTTTTGGGCTTTTTTGAGCAAAAATTCAAGTAGTGCATGGTTTTCTTCTGATTTAGCTAGGATTTTGGCCATTTCTGTTCAAAATTTCAAGTAGTGCACGGTTTTCACTGCATATTTTATGCATTAGTCGATTTTTTGCTCATAAATCGTTAAAAACATTTAAAAACGGCTCAAAGTCATGCACTACTTGAAATTCTGCACATAAAACGCTGAAAGCTGTTACGAGCGAACCCGTCGTAACCTAAAATATATTTCTTCTCGGTAAGCTGCTCCAAGATCATGTTCAGTAGTTTTATTTCTTTGTCTACTTTCAGTTACCGCAGACTTCTCTATTAACTGCTTGAACTTTTATAATGTTTTAAGCCAAATTTCCAAAACCATAAGGCAAACCAGGTAAAAACACAAACTACAACAAGAGCATGAATTAGCCCTGGAAGCAACAAAGTTCCAGTAATGAATTGGGTAGGAACTGTTGCCATAATACCATAGGGCAAAATGAAGTAAAACAAGATTTTGAAGAAACCATTAAACAGCACACCAGGAATTTTGAAATTTAGTGTAATTAGTTCGCCTTCCAAGCGATCAATAGCCTCTGTGCCTATCACGAAAAATGGAATGGTACGAAGAATCAGTTCCATGTCATAATACAAAAGAGTCATCAAAACCACAAGTAGAATATACCCTAGTATTAAGTCCCACGTGATGGTCGTACCTTGAACAGACAACCCATAAGCTATGATGACACCACTTAGTAGCAACAAGGGAGCAGATCCGGGGTTCATGTTCTCAAACGTTAAGCGAAGTAAAGTGTTCCCCGGTTTTGTAATATAAAGATCAAGCACACCTTCTCGTATCTTTGTTGGAATACTTAATACTCCGAAAAAATACACTAGCATATTCAGTCCGTTGATCATGGAGAAGGTACCAATGAAAATCAGCATTTGACCACGGCTCCAATCACCAATACTATCTACCTGCCCGTATATGAGACTAAAAGTTAGTAGCTGAACTAGGAATAATGTACCATCTGCAAAAAACGCTCCGAAAAAGCTTAGTCTAAATACCATCATACGAGAAAGCTTAAGTCTTAGAAGTAGCAGTAAAAATTTGAGATTATTCATCATATACCCACCCCATCATACTTGACCCGAAGGCGATTATAGGTAACCTGGCTCACTAGTAACATAAATATTGTCCATATGAACAGAATCAGCAATCCACATAAGCCATTACTTACATTAGTCTGGTCTGTTAACAACATAGTTGGTGTATAGGTAACATAATGAAATGGAAGAAATCTAAGAATCCGTATGGCCGAGCTTGGCAAAAGTGAAAGAGGCAGAATTGCACCTGTTGCGAAGGATATTAAATTCCCTTGTATATGAAAAATTAAGCCTATGTCCTGAAACTTAAATGTCAATATCCCGATGAAAAATTGGTAACTGACCATAAATACAAGCCCCAGCGGAATCATTAGTGCTACGCACATTAAGGTAGCAAAATCGGTGGTTATTATTGGCTTCACCTGAAAAGCAATGGCACTCAATATGGCTGCAAGAATGGAAAACAGTGCATAATAGCTGCAAGCACCGAAGTTTTGGGCCATAAAGTGTAACTGTGGGCTAGTCGGAATAACCATATATTTGGAAAAACTTCCATCGCGTATGCGCCTGGAGACTTCCCCACTAATGCCTGCAGACATTTCAAGAGAAGCTAAAAATGAAGATATAACATAATAGGAC
>JAAZEK010000550.1 GCA_012512335.1 Clostridiales bacterium
TAGCAAAGCGTTGCACCCTTTGTGCAACTAAATCACCATAAGGCATAGGATGTCTAACAGCAATAACCTTAAGCCCGTTTTCCATAAGTATTTCAATAATCTTTCTTGATGTTTGGCTTTTCCCTGATCCAGTTCTAACAGCACATACAGAAATTACTGGTTTTGTACTTTTTATAGAAGTGCTATTAGGTCCAAGGAGAGTAAAATTTGCACCATTAGCATTAACAATTGCAGAAATAGCCATGACCGTTTCGTACTTCACATCACTATAGGCAAAAACACATTCATCTACTTCCAGCTCTTTAATCAGCTCAGGTAATTTATCCTGGGAGTATATCGGAATTCCTTCTGGATATAAGTCACCTGCTAAATCTGAAGGGTACTTCCTATCATCTATATCTGGTATTTGTGTAGCGGTAAAAGCCACAACATTAAAAAGCTTATTGTTACGATAATATGTGTTGAAGTTGTGGAAATCACGACCTGCAGCACCTATAATAATGACATTCTTTTTATTCACGTAAATCCTCCTCTGTATAATTATTCATCATTAATCATTCTACGCCTTTAAGTGCTAGATGTAAAGTTTTTTTTATTACTTACCCTATGATGCTCTGTTTATCCTATAATAAATCCCGCAATTATAGTCATAAACACAATTAAAGGGGCTGGAACCTTTTTTGATAGCAACAAGGCTGTGGTTATTAGCATAACAATAACATTTTCAAGAGTAAAGCCACTGTTTCTCATCAAGATCACAGCTGCTGAAGTTATTAATCCACTGGCTACAGCTACAATACCTTGTAGAGACACCTTAATTCCCCTGATCTTTTTTATACTTTCCCACACGGGATAGACAAAATAGATTAACAGCAAACCTGGTAGAAATATAGCCACACCACCAGTAACAGCACCCAGGATCTGAATAAAAGCACCTTCACCTCGGGCAGCCATACCACCCGCGTATGCGCTAAAGCTAAACATCGGTCCAGGTAAACCCTGAACAATTCCAAATCCTGTCAAGAACTCTTCGTTAGTCATGAATTGGTTAATCTCTACCAATTCACTATACATGAGTGGAACAACTACCTGTCCGCCTCCTATGACTAAATAACCATCGCGGTAGAAACTTTCAAACAGATGGACAATACGATTATCGCTTAATAAAGCAATTATAATGTTACCTATGGCAAAGATCCCAAAAACTATCAAGTATACCCATGGAGGTTTAACTTTTACTCGATTCCACAAGTCTTTTTCTTGCGAAGTAAGGATACTAACTACACCGCCAATAATTAGAACTAATGGAAAAACCCAAGGTTCTCTTATAAAATAAGTAGTAATAGCCCCCAACAAGAAGAGTACCAAAGTAATATTGTCCTTGATTACCTTTCGGCCAATGCGATATGCCGCTGCCACAATAAATCCAACAGCCATTGTGCTGATATAACGAAGCCCATCTTGAGATATGTTCATTCTAATTAGAAATTCACTTAAAAACGATAGTGCAGTCATCAATATAAGCACTGGTAAAGCCCATATAACCATAGTAAGAAATGCTAGTTTCTGGCCACCTACCTTATGCCCTATGGCTACTATTGATTGTGTACTGCTCGGGCCGGGTAAAATAGTTGTTAAGGCTATAAGTTCCGCTAATTCTTCTTCCGTTAAATACTTTTTTTTTATAACCATTTGATCTGTGAAAACACCAAAGTGTGCTTCAGGCCCACCATAAGACCCTAAGGAACAAATGAAAACATCCATTAAAAAAGTGCTCCATCGTACATTTGTATAAGTTCCTGTATTGTTGTCTTTTTTCATTAAGTAAATCCTTTCCAGCAATAATTCAATTAGTTTAATAATGTTTATATACCCCTCGATTGGTCTATCTATCATATAAGTTACAATTAAAGGATATAATCCACTTAAGAGAAAGTATTATGTTATTGGGAGTAGGATATGATTATGATAAACGATATAGATTTAAAACACCTGAAACGTTGTATTGAACTAGCTAAAATAGCATTGGAGAAAGGTGATGAACCTTTTGGGTCGGTTCTTGTATCAGCAGACGGGAAGGTACTTGCAGAGGATCATAACAGGGTTGCTGGAGGCGATCATACACAACACCCAGAATTTGCTTTGGCCAGATGGTCGGCAGCTAATTTGACACATGAAGAAAGAAGTCAGGCTACAGTATATACCTCAGGTGAACATTGTCCAATGTGCGCCGCTGCCCATGGATGGGTTGGTTTAGGTCGAATAGTTTATGCAAGCTCATCTGAGCAACTGGTTAAATGGTTGAATGAAATGGGTATTACCCCTAGCCGTGTTCGAAATTTACCCATCCATGAAGTCATACGTGATACCATCGTAGGCGGCCCTGTTCCTGAACTAGCAGAGCAGATTCACCAGTTACATCGCCAGTTTTATAAAAAATAATGTCATTTTTTGGTTAGGTTAATAAGCCTGAATTCAAGCATACTAAAGATGTTTTTCAAAGCTTTAATTAAAAGGAGTGTTTTGGAAGTGAATGGTAATGCTGAGCTCTTAAACTTTGTTTATCAAAACTCACAAATGGGTGTAGAAACCCTAAATCAATTAATTGGTATCGTTAAGGATGATAGTTTTAGGAAACATCTGGAATCACAGTATGATGAATACAAAAGTATTCATGATGCATCTAGGTCATTACTGAATGAAAACGAATTAGATGAAAAAGGACTAGGAGCATTGGAAAAAATTAGAACATATTTAATGATTAACATGCAAACACTTACAGACAAAACTTCATCACACATAGCAGAAATGTTAATAATAGGAAGTAACATGGGTGTAATTAACGCTGTTAAGAATCTTAAAAAATATTCTAATGCAGAATCAGATATTGCAAATCTTATGGAAAGATTACTTAGATTTGAGGAGAATAATATACAACAGTTAAAAGAGTTCCTTTGAGTTAGAGTCGTAATATTTCTTTGTCATACAAGAGTGAGAACCTGAAGTTCGTTATAATTCAGGTTCTCTAGATTTAAAATAAACAATTCCATTTCTTAAAAAACTGCTATTGGTCCGTATGGTCCATTGATTATATCTATTTTTGTATCGAATATTTCTGTTAAAACCTCTGAGTCCATAATCTCCTCCACGGTTCCAAAAGCAGCTATTTTTCCATCCTTCATTGCACATATTCTGTCAGAATACTTAGCTGCAAAATTTATGTCATGCATAACAGTTAAAATTGTTCTTCCAAATTCATCAGCAGCACGCCTCAAATGCTCCATCATTTGGACAGAGCGGGCAACATCAAGATTATTAAGGGGTTCATCTAAAAGTACATATTCAGTCTCCTGACACAATACCATTGCTACATATACTCTTTGCCTCTGTCCTCCAGAAAGCTCATCTAAGTATCGACTTTCTAAATCAGTCAGACCTAAAAAGTCGATATACTTGGAAATTATCTTCTCATCTTTTTTAGTCAACCTACCCTTTGAATATGGAAAACGTCCAAATCCTACTAATTGCCTAACTGTAAGCTTAGTTATGAAGTGATTTTCTTGGCGTAAAATAGTTAATATTTTTGCCAAATCCTCTGATTTCGATTTAGCAACATCCATGCTTGCTACCTTAATTTGACCTTCATCCATATCCAAAAGTCTTCCTATCATTAAAAGGGTTGTTGACTTTCCCGCACCATTAGGTCCAATTAGAGAGGTAAGGCCTGCTTTTGGTATTGTTATACTAACGGGACCTATTTCCACCTCGTCAGTATAAATTTTCTTAACGGCATTTATATTTATCATAAAGATCCCTTCCTTAGTATTATAACTAGAAATGTTATTCCGCCAAACATTTCAATAATAATTGAAACTACCCCTTGAGCATTGAACACATGATTCATAAAGAAATATGCTCCAGTTAATATTAAAAAACCTATAGCAAGTGCCATTGGAAAGATATACCTGTGATCATAGGTCTGGGCAGCCTGATAACTTAAGGTTGCAACTAAAAATCCATAAAAAGTAAGTGGGCCAACCAAGGCAGTGGATATTGACATTAAAATAGAGACTAATACAAGAGTATAAATCACGCTAAATTGGTGATTAACTCCTAAGGATGTACTAACATCTTTCCCAAGTGAAACTACATTTAGCTTTTTAGAATGCGCAATAAGAAGTATAGCAACGATTATAACTATTGGTATTGCAATTGGAAAATATTTCACGTCTGCATTGTTTACAGAACCAAACAGTCTAGCTTGTAATATATCAAACTCAGATGGGGCAAGAAGCCTTCTCATAAATGATGACAAGGACCTAAGTCCAGTTCCTATAATTACTCCAACCAAAAGCATAAGCTGTAAATTTCCGTATTTTCCAGAAAGCAACCACCCAAAAAGCAACAAGCACATAATCACCATAGCAGCGACCTGAAACACAAATGACCCAACACCACTAAAACCAATTAAAGTACCAGCACCAAAGAAAAAAACTGTACTAGTTTGTATTGTCGAATAAAGTGCTTCAAAACCTAATAGTGATGGAGTTATAACCTTGTTATTTGTTATTGATTGGAAAGCAACAGTAGATAAGCTTTGACAAAATGCAGAAATAATCATTGCCACAACAGCTACCATCCTTCTCCTAACAACTGGAATAAAAGAAGGGGAATTTACTGGGACTGGATTGTTATAAACTAAAAGTCCATATGAAGCAAGAAGTCCTAAAGCAATCAAAGTTATAAGCAGTATCCAATACCTTTTTTCTGCTTTGTTAGAACGAAAAGCACTAGCTGATCTTTTCTCACATGGAATTGAGTTTATCACAAGTTTTTCTTTGTTACTATAGACTAATTCTGTCATTTTGGCCTCCTCTGTCTCAGCAAGATAACAATAAATACAACTGCCCCTACTGTTCCAAGTATTAGAGAGACAGGTACTTCAAATGGTGAAATAATGGTTCGAGAAATTATGTCACAAAGAGTTATAGTACCCATACCTAGCAAACATACCCAAGGTAAATTACTTCTAAGGTCATCACCTCTAAACATTGAAACAATATTTGGTACGATTAAACCTAAAAAAGGTAAGTTTCCGATAACAGCTGCGACTACTCCTACAGCAAAGGATATAAGTCCAGTGCCTAAAAGAACAATTCTATTATAATTTAGCCCCAGGCTAGTTGTAATGTCCTCTCCCAGACCAGCTATAGTTAATCTGTCAGCATAGATAAATATGAGAACAGTAACTACAACAATAAGCCACAAATATTCATATCTACCGATTTGAACTGATGCGAATGATCCTACAAACCAATTCTCGACACTTTGGGTCATTTGAAAAACCAGCCCAATAAAAGTAGATATTGCGGAAATAATAGCTCCAAGCATCATCCCAATTATGGGTACAACTAAGGAAGAACGAAGCTTAATTCTTCGTAAAAATAAAAAGAAAATCATTGTACCTATAAAAGAAAAAATAATTGCACCTGTCATTCTTTGAAATAAAGTTGGTGCTGGAAATAATAAATAAACTAAAGTAAGTCCTATACCAGCCCATTCAATAGTCCCCGTTGTAGTAGGTTCAACCAATCTGTTTTGCGTAATTAGCTGCATTACTAAGCCTGATATTGCCATTGCTGCACCAGTTAGCATTAGTGCTGTTGTTCTTGGAACACGAGTAATGAAAAACATACTCATTCCATCCTCTTGTCCTCTTATATCATAGACTCCAGTAAGCAGGGATATAATACCTAAAATAACAACTATCAGAATCGCCAATATAAAGGATTTTGTCCATAATTTTTTTTGATTACTACTTTGGGGCTGAGAATTCTCAGCCCTAGTAGATAATTTTGTTGTATGTATCGACACAACAATACTCCTTTTTAATCAGTTAGCAAAAGCTGCTACAATACCCCCGAACAACTCTAAATATGTTTGTATTGATTCATTTACATAAGTGTCATTTGGTGCATAAACTATATTTTTATCAATAACTGCAGTGTTGTTTTGTAGTGCAGGTGAATTATCGATAATATCCTGAGCAGGAACTGCATCTGTCGAAGAAGATACGGAAGCGTCACGATCCAATACAAAAATCCAATCTGGATTACTTTGTGCTATAGCTTCAACAGAAATATCATCGCCTTGATGGTCTGAAGTTGAGTTATCAATACTTAATGCCGGCACCCAATTAAAGATTTCATACATTGGTCCCCATACACGTCCTGAACCTGGTGCTGAGAAACCGATATTCCCACCAGACACTATAACACTCATAACTGTATCTGTTCCATTATATGCAGACTTAGCATCTTCCATTGCCTTTTCAAAATCAGCTACTAATTTTTCAGCCTCGTTATTCTTATCAAAGATTTGGCCTAGTGAAATTGTAGAATGTACAAGTCCATTTAATAAATTTTCTCCTGGAGAATCAGCTTCTTCAGAAATATCAAAATTAAGGTCAATAACTGCTGCATCAGGTACTAATGCTTTTATTTCTTCGTAAAAACTAGCAAATCTTTGACCTATAATTACTAGTTCAGGTTCTAAAGCAGCTATAATTTCAAGATTAGGTTCACGATGATTTCCGATATCTTGAACTGTGTCATCACTTACATATGGTGATTCAACTGGCATTACAGACTTTGGAACCGCTACTAATTCGATTCCCCAATCTGACAAAGTTTCAAAGGTTCTATTATCCAAGGCAACAACATTCTTAGGATTAACAGGAACAGTTACAGTACCATGAATATCAGTAATTTCAACAGTTAAGTTTTTAGCATCATCAGAATCGATTCCTAGCTCGTCTGTTTTAGGTGCTTGTGCTTCATTACCTAGGCTTGAACAAGCAGTGGCCATCACCATCATTACAATAATTGCAATAATAGAAGTTAGTTTTAAATATTTTATTTTTTTCACTCGATTTACCCCTTGTAGTAGTTTATTTTTGTTATCGAAGCTTGGCCATAACTTCAGTCTATTGATAATGATTATCAATTTCACTTGATTAATATATCAAAGAAGAAATGTCTTGTCAACTATTTTTAAACACAGAATTTATCTAGTTAAAACTTTTATAATAAGGAACTGAATGAAATTCTCTATATCGGGGATGAATTCAAGAAATGAACATAATAAAAACGAGGCAGATTCTACTCTGCCCCGTTATATGTTTGCTGTTTTATTAATAATCTACGCGAACATTTACCGCTCTAAGCTTGCGGCTGTCTTTAGGATCTGTCTCGGTATCGAATGTGACCTTTTGGCCTTCATTCAAAGACTTGAAACCTTCAGATTGAATGGCTGAAAAATGCACAAAAACATCATCTCCACCATCGTCGTTTGAAATAAAGCCGAAGCCCTTTTCAGAATTAAACCATTTAACTGTACCGTTATTCATTGGGTACCTCCATAAAATATATTTTTGTACCCAAAAGAATAAAAACTCACTTTGCATTGCAAACTATCAAAGAACAATAATCCGCAAACTAGTGAGGATAAAGCAATTATCTTGAATACTAAAAATAACAATATCACAAACATTACTAAAAGTCAAGAATTATTTTTTAGTTGATTTACACTGGATCATAGTGTATTACCATATGGATGTTATCTTTTTCAAGAAATTCCTTCTCTATCTTATCAAGGACAGCATGACTTACTAAAGGATCTATATCACTAGATAATTCTAAATGTGCACTAGCATACTGTTTTCCTGGTCCATAATCATGGACGATCAAATCATGAAGTCCTATTACACATTCATACGATTCTATTTTTTTCGTAATATAGTTAACCAGTTCATCTGATGGCGATTCCCCTAATATAGGGCTAATTGTTTCCTTAATCAAAATGACACCATTGTAAATAATGAAAATTGCTACACCTAGACTTGCCCAACCATCTAACTTAATATTAGCAAACTGTGATATGAACGCTGTTATTAAGACAGCTGATGTGGCAATTGCATCATTCCTGCTATCAACTGAAACCGCAATTAGTGCAGTAGAATTAATTCTCTGACCAAGATTTTTTATAAATAAACGCATCCATAGCTTCAGTATTATTGATATCACAAGAATAACTAGTGGTAACCACCCAAAATCAATAATTGTAGGATTTATAACCTTAGCTATACTTGTTCTTCCAAGCTCAATTCCCACTAGCAAAACTAATACAGCAACCGCTAAACCGGCAACGTATTCGTATCTTCCATGTCCAAATGGATGTTCCTTATCAGCTTTTTTTCTAGAAAGTTTAAAACCAATTAATGTTATTACAGAGCCAATTGCATCCATTAAATTATTTATTCCATCAGCTATTATAGACATGCTTCCAGAAACGAACCCTGCAAGAACTTTTCCTATAACAAGCAATATATTGAGAATAATTCCAGACCAGCTAGCTAAGCTTCCAATTTTATTACGCACATCTGGATCATTATAGTCTTTTTGATTCTTGATAAATTTTTTTAGCAAAATATCCATCATAATTAGTCACCTTCTTACCGCTTCTTCACATCTTTATGCTAGCTCATTCTTTTTTATAACGAGATAAAAATTGCTTAGTTCTTTCCTCCTTAGGATTGCCAAACACTTCTTGAGGAGAGCCTTGTTCAATAATCACACCATCATCCATAAATATAATACGATCCGCAACGTCACGAGCAAAATCCATTTCATGAGTAACAATAATCATCGTTGTGTTTCGTTCTGCCAAATTTTTAATAACCTTCAGCACTTCTCCTGTGAGCTCAGGGTCTAAGGCAGAAGTAGGTTCATCAAAACACAATATATCAGGCTCTAAGGCTAGAGCCCGGGCAATGGCTACACGTTGCTGTTGTCCACCAGATATAGTATGGGGATAATTATTAATTTTATCTGATAGACCTACCTGCGAAAGTAGAATTTTCCCCCGATCCTGAATTCCTTTCAGGATTGCCTTTTTCTCCTGCTTAAAGTTAGCTTGCTCTTTAGCTAACAGTTCTGATGCCAATGTAATATTCTTCAGTACTGTGTATTGAGGAAATAGATTGAAATTTTGAAAAACCAATCCGAAATGCAGGCGTTTTTTACGAACTTCACTTTCCATTTGGGTAGAAGAATCTAATGCATCAAAAATCACATCATCATTTATGATTATTCTTCCTTTATCAGGCCTTTCCAAGAAATTAAGGCAGCGCAATAACGTGGTCTTTCCACTTCCAGAAGAACCAATTATAGCAATTGTTTCTCCTTTTTCCAAGGAAAAATTTATGTCTCGTAAAACTTGGAGACTTCCAAACTTTTTTCCAATATTTTTTACCTCTAATATTGCCATTGAAATCTCCTCCTTTTATACACGAAAATAGTTCAGTTTCTTTTCTAACCAATCAAGCAATATGGTTAATATCCCTACAAATATAA
>JAAZEK010000551.1 GCA_012512335.1 Clostridiales bacterium
CAATGTTAATCCACGTGGTAAAAATGTTACTCCTAATCTTGCTGCTTCTTGCGGATTACTTAAAGAAAAGCAGAACACGTACCATAGAGGGTAAATACATAAAAAAGTAAACAATACAAAAAAACTATAGTTAAGTACATTAAATATCTTACGCGAAGGATTTACATTTTGCACTATCATATTTTATACTCTCCTTTTAAACTCTAATCATTTACAATACTTATCCATCATTCTGTTTTGGCATCAAAAAAGTACGCCGTTGAAGTTGTATGGCTGTATGATATCACTTTCGGGATACCGAGTAATTTTTTTGTACTTTTTCTACCATCGATAGTCATAGTACATGGGTTTGCAAAATAAATGATTGCATTTAGTCAAGGGTCTTTTATAACACAGTATGGCGATTCTTGCCCTACTTTTAAACTATAGACTTACCTCGGATCTTCGCAGAAATATTATTTGCAATGAACAATAGTATGAGACTGATGGTAGATTTTACAAGACCGACAGCTGTAGCATATGAGAAGTCGCCTAATTGAAGTCCCATTCTATAAACATAAAGATCCAAAACTTCAATTTTAGGGGCGGTCACTGGGTTCTTAAATAAAAAATATTGTTCATATCCAGTATTGAAAACACCTGCAATATTTACTACCAGCATTACTGCAAATGTAGGTAGTACACCAGGGAGCGTGATGTTCCACGCACAACGAAAATGTCCTGCGCCATCTATTACAGCTGATTCATAAAGCTCCTGATCTATTCCAGAAATAGCTGATATGTAAATAATTGAAGACCAGCCCAAGCCTTTCCATTGAGCGATTGCTGTCTGTATTGTGAAAACCTTATCTGCATCGGCTAACAGATTAGTGGCATTTTCCACTCCTCCAAATAATTTAATGAACAAATTTAATACACCATCTGTTGAAAACATAGCAAAAGATAGGGAATAGACTATGATCCAGCTAATAAAGTGAGGAAAAGTAGAGACTGTTTGGACAAGCTTACGAAAACGAGTACGTTGAATTTCATTAAGTAGAATAGCAAAAGCTACAGGCATCCAGTAAATTGCAAAGTATAATGCTGAGAATATTAGAGTATTTGTTAATACCTTAGTCATGTTACGATCAGTGAAAATCATTTTGATATACTTTAAGCCAACAAAATTACTAGTAAGCAGGGATAAACCTGGACGATACTCGAAAAACGATATAATCCATCCAGCAAGAGGTACATAACTGAATAATAAGATTATTACCATTAAAGGCAAGGAAATAATAAATAAACTCCAATCTCTTCGTTTTCCCTTGAATTTAATTGGTAAACTTGATCGCGATTCAGTTTTTAGGTTTCTCATTATACACACACCTTTCTACTAAAAAATGAGACGGCTAGCAATAGCCGCCTCATTTTTTTAAAACTAGTTGTGAAATTTAGCTTTCTTACTTACCAATCAAGGGTTTCAATGATTGGCCTTGTGAAAGATTGTGCATCAGTATTAGCTTTTAAACACCAGTCCCAAGCTGTCTTTTCACCTGTTGATTCTAATTCAGCTAGGATACTATCACGGATTGTATTGAATTCCTCTTCAGTCTTCGCCTGTACCAAGCTAGGGACAGCTTCAAACAAGATATCATTACACTGTGTTAAAATACGTTGAATATCAGTAGGCATAACTTCGGTTGCAGATTGATTTAATTCAGAATAACAATTTGCCATTGATACTGTCTTTCCTTCATTAACTAGCTTCATGTGCGCTTGTGCTGGATAATCAACATTATAATATTCAGCAACATCCTTCTGTAATGGATTAAGGGCGCTAGCTCGTATTTCATCTGTGTCAAATAGACTAATAGGATAGTTATCTTCTGCTAGGAAACTGCTTTGGAACATTCCGAAGCTAAACTCCAAACCTATACCAGTTTTATACCAGTTATCTCCACCTAAGTTTCTCAACTCAATAGTTTCGCTCTTAGGTTTTGGGATGCCATTCTCATAATCCCAATGAACACCTTCAATACCTGATTGCATAATGCGTCCTACCTCTGTATCGTGTAGTACATTCAATAAAGACAGCGCTCCGCGCTTTGCATCTTCATCTGCTTTTGCAGCAATAAAGTGGTAGTTAGATGGAAAAAATCCAGTAACCTGATGATAATCCGCAAATACTAAGCTTGCTTCATTAGGCACTTGGATAAAACCAGCTAGTGTATTTGGATCTTTTTCTAGATTTGTACTATATAGATTGCCATGAGCCCAATTCATTGCAGCTGCATATTGACCGTTAACTATCTTTTCTGTACGCTGATCAGCAGTCATAGTGAAGCTATCAGGATCTAGAAGTCCTTTATTATATAAGATATTATAGAATTCCATGTCAGACCAATAAGCAGATCGTTCTAAATTCGTATAACCATTGATAAGCTCACCATCGTCAAAAGATTCCATATAAAGATATCCACCGAATGTCCACATATTAGACATTGCTGGTTTTGTGAAGGCACCATTTTCATACCATTCAGTAAACAAAGAACCAGCTAGACCAGTTGCATAAACTTTTTGTCCATTTTCCGTTTCGGGATGCTTTGCTACCATCTGCTCTAGAACATCAATATACTCATATTTGTCTTTAAAATCGGGAGCGCCAATCTCCTTATACCAGTCCCAGCGAACATTATAGC
>JAAZEK010000552.1 GCA_012512335.1 Clostridiales bacterium
AGGGTAACAGAAGGCAGCGGGCTTGGACTAGCCCTTGTAAAAAGGATTTTGAAGCTTTGCAATGGCAAAATCGAAGTAGCTAGTGTACCAGGGGAAGGAAGCTGCTTTACGGTTACCATAATAAAGTAAAGCGAATACACGAATGTCTTAGTTGTCTTAGTTTCTATCTCATTTTGCAATAAAGTGTTTACAAATTCTTATTTTGTGGTAATATAAAAGTGAAGGTAATCGGCATCAATAGATGTAGCTACCTCAGGTATTTGTTAAATATTAACAAAAATCACCCTGGTGCGAACAGGGTGATTTTTCATTTCCGTCGTTTGTCTACGAAGGAAAGCAATGATATTAATAGCATACCGAATGCAAACAATAAAGTTAATCTAAAAGTTTTTAGTTTTCGTATATCGTAGTTCTATATCAATGATTTATGTTTCTTTCTGAATTGCAGTTAGAAGATCCAACCCATTTTTATAAGATACCTTTTCCATCTCTTCAACCGCAATATCTGCATAGCTTAATTTGTTCAAATTGCCTTCGGGATAATAAAAGGGACAATGGGATGAAAAAAGCATTCTATCCAGCCCAAATCTTTCTTTGCAAGTCTTTAATACACTATTGAACTCGATGGTGGAGATGTCTACATAGGCATTGTCAATGGAGAAAAGCACTTCATTGATATCCGATCCATAGCAGTTACATAATATGAACGTTTGCTCCGGAAAATAGGAAATAGTCTTCACCACTTGCTGAATATCCATATCATCTATTTTCATAAGGGGATACTGCCCTCTTCTATCCTCTATACGCATTTGTACTGATATCAGTAAACCTTTATTCTGTATTTTACTGATAAGTGGAGCGATATTGTCTTCTGTAAACTCGTACATATGGTAGTTGGGCAATAATTTCATCATCTGTACCCTTCCTTCCTGTACCGCAAGGTCCACTGTTTCTTCCCAGTTGGCATAGGACATATCTACAATTAGAACTGGTGAGAAAAAATCATCCCCAACAATTTCAAGTAAATTTTTGTTAGCTCGTAAAGGGTCTCGTTCCAATATGCCTTCGATAGGAGCGATAAACGCTTTGCTAACATTGAGCGACTTCAATTTATTTCTGAGCTTCTCGATTTCTTTGTATCTAAGGTCCATAAATGGCCAATTACCTGTCCATGTTGAAAAGTCAATGATCTGTTTAACTTCATGCATTGTCCCTACCCCCTTCAAAGAATTGAATCGCATTTTTATATAAAATCTTTTCTCTGTCTTCCAAAGACATATCTACCGAGTCTATACGTCCTAGTTGACTTGCAATATCTCTTCCAGGATAATCGGACCCAAAGAGTATTCTGTCTGAGCCTAAGTTGTCAAGAGCGTATTGTAAAAGACCATCTTCAGGTTGAGAGCCACAAGTATCTAAAAAAAGATTGGGATACTTTCGAATATCCTGAACTCCTCTAAACCCGCACCCAGTTAAGTGAGCAACTAGTACCCGTAATGAGGGGTGTTTTTTAGCTATGCAGGCCATATCCCGTGGATCGGACTCATATCGATATTTTTGTACAGTTTTGTACCAGCAATGAAAAAGAAGCGGAATATCATTTTCCTCTAGCAATGTAAGTAATGGATCAAGTCTAGTGTCGGTAGCGTTCATTTGTATGGATAGCTTCACACCTGTTACAGGACCATTGATAATATAATCTTTCACAAAACCCTTAAGAAAATCGAAAGGCAATAACGGATTGAGCCAGACCAAAATATAGAGATCCTCCAAATGTTTTTCAAGAGATCTGCATGCGTCTTCTGTAGATTGAATAATTTCATCACGACTCGAATACAGATGTCCGATGCCTGTCGTGTTTGTATGGGGCATCAAACAGGTTTTGTCAACTCCTACAATAGCCAAATCCCGTAAAAGTCCCTCTACTGCTTGTTCCTTATCTTTGCCAGATAAATTAAAATGTAGGTGACTGTCAATAATCATTATAATAACCCTCCCATGTACATTATCAGTATTTCACTGTATATCTATTAATTATTGGGAACCCATACCTGTAAGACCACTGTGTTGCATTTTGGGTGTTCTGCCTTTAGCATAATCATTGGCCTAGGGGTTGCACGGATAAACCACTCAAACGATTCACTATTTAAGAGCTGCAGCTCACGGAGTGTATAGATACTAAAACTCGATTCCATATATTGTATTCTCATACAAGAATAGCTTTATTTCATCCATGTCAGCAGTGTTATAGTATTCAACCAGCAATTCGTTAAAGCGTTCCATATTCTTATCATTGATTATAAGCATTCCATTGCCGCCTGTAATCAGTAACTTGTTGGCAAGCAGTAGAGATGTGCGTTTATTACCATCCCAAAATATTTGTCGACGGGCTCCCCAGAGAAAGGCTATAATTGCTTTTTCTGTATTGGATATTTCCCTAGCAAGAAGGTCAAGCTCCTGCTCCACTTCTTTTTCTATAGGGATTGCTTCCAAAATCTTTTCCTGAAGGACTCTGATAAATTTG
>JAAZEK010000553.1 GCA_012512335.1 Clostridiales bacterium
CATCGCAGAGAAAGTATAGAAGCTACTACGTTTGGTTTTTTGGTCAAAATGTTCGAGAATATAAGCAACAATCTCACTGACTCGCCGAGGATCTGACAAGGCCTTTTCTCGGTCTATATTATAAACCTTTTTGTCTTTAATGTAGTCTGGCATCTTAATTGTATTTATGTAATCTATTCTAAAGGGTAATACATTTCCATCATTGATTGCATCTACTATGGTATAGGTATGTAACTTCTCACCAAAAGCCTGCTCTGTTGTCCGTAGAAGTGGATTACGACCAGAGCCAGCATTTGCAGCGAATATAGGCGTGCCAGTAAACCCAAATATATGGTAGTTCTTAAAGCTCTTTATAATTGCTTGATGCATATCCCCAAACTGAGATCGATGGCACTCATCGAATATTAGTAAAACATGCTTTTTATAAATATCATGATGTTTATTCTTCCGAATAAATATATCTAGTTTTTGAATAGTTGTCACAATAATCTTATATTCGTGAGGATTACCCTTTTCATCCTTGTTTTCTAGTTGTCGCTGAAGTACTCTGGTAGAGGTGTTACCATTTGCAGCACCTTTTTCAAAACGATCATATTCCTTCATCGTCTGATAGTCCAGGTCTTTACGATCAACAACAAATAACACCTTATCTATGGAAGGCATTGTAGAAGCCAATTGTGCGGTTATAAAACTGGTCAAAGTTTTTCCCGAGCCTGTTGTGTGCCAGATATATCCTCCAGCAGCTAATGTCCCAGTTTTCTTATAATTAGTTGAAATTACAATGCGGGACAATATGCGTTCTGCAGCAGCTATTTGATATGGACGCATCACAAGCAGTAGCTCTTCAGATGTGAAGACACAATACTTTGTCAGCACATTTAATATGGTGTGTTGAGCAAAAAAAGTCTTCGTAAAATCCACGAGATCGGCAATTACTTTATTGTTTGAATCAGCCCAATAGCTTGTAAACTCATAGCTGTTACTTGTTTTCTTGCTTCTACGTCGTTCGCTGTTGCTCTGCTCTTTAACATGAGCGTTACGGGTGGTGTTGCTGTAGTACTTCGTATATGTGTCATTAGAAATCACAAAAATCTGCACATACTCAAATAAGCCCGATGAGGCCCAGAAACTATCTCGCTGGTAGCGGTTAATTTGATTGAAAGCTTCACGGATTTCGACTCCACGTCGCTTCAACTCCACATGGATCAAAGGCAGACCGTTTACAAGTATAGTTACATCATAGCGTGTATCATGCTTACCACCAGATTCTTCATACTGGTTTATTACCTGCAGGCGATTGTTATGGATATTCCTTTTATCAAGCAGGTATACATTCTTTGTTGTTCCATCATCCCGTTTCAATATTTGTATATGGTCATCCTGAATTTTTCGGGTCTTTTCAACAATGCTCTCGTTTGCATTAGCAATACATTCTGTGTAAAACCTAAGCCATTCGCCATCTGTAAAGATAAAGCTATTAAGCAGTTCAAGCTGTTTTCGAAGGTTAGCAACCAATGCAGACTCATTATGAATTGTCAGATATTCATATCCCTGTGAGGTTAGCAGGCTGATAAACTCACTTTCAAGGTCTGCTTCGCTCTGGTATTTATCAGAACGGACATAATACTCAGCAATATATTCGGCAACAACTGTAGCTTCGTCAGTGCTTGCAACAATGTTGTATGTACTCATGCCGTTACCTCCTTGAAGGTTAATAGTTTATCCCGGTAATACTCGTACTGCTTTTGTCGTGCTTCGATTTCAGCGGGAAGACCGATGGTAATATCGTTGCAAAGGGCGTCAAATCGGTCGAGAATGGCTACTATGCGGGCTTGTTCGGCGAGGGGTGGGACGGGGATTCTAATTTGTTTCAGTTTTCCAGCGGTA
>JAAZEK010000007.1 GCA_012512335.1 Clostridiales bacterium
GCCATGATGCCTGCTCTTCTGACTCCATTGTTTTTTAGTATCTCTACTGTTTCCCTGATTCCGTGAATAATAGGAACCGGAATTCCTCTGGATAACTCATTATAAAAAGAATGGGCTGTTATACAAGGGATGGATATATGATCCACTCCCATTGATGCTAGTTCTCTCCCAATATCTATCATCGGTAATAGCGGGCTCTCCTTGGTATTGTCAAGAATATATGCGGTGCGATCCGGAATAGAAGGCTTGCTGTGAATCAAAATCTCTATATGATCCTGATCCCTCACTGCATCTGTCATCTTTGTAATCAATTCATAAAAGTAGGCAGTAGCCAAAGGACCAAGACCACCGATAACTCCTAAGGTTTTTGTCACTTTGACACCTCATTCCATTGGTTCTGCTGGCTCTGTTTCTGCTTCAGGAAACTTGGATTTATCATAGACAAAATAATTCCTGCCCCATCTTTTTGTATACTTTTCCAAATCAGCATCTGTCATCATGAAGGTATCCAGATCTTCAGAATGCTTCGAAGCATCAAAATGGTACCATCCGCTTCCGAGATTAATCAGACTCCAAAAATGTTGGGTTCTGCCACCTACTCTGGTCACCATCATATTATCTATTTCCGCCCTGGTTAGTAGAACCTCGCCTAAGGCATAATAGGTAAAACAATCGCCAGATTTATACCTAATAGCGCGGAATGCCTCTTTTATTACGTCAGATTTATCTGAATCACCGGTATATGCTACATTAGCTTTTACATACTTGTATATTTCGTAAGCTACTTCCTGCTTGGTCATTTCCGGTCTTGTAATCTTATCCAGGATTTCATCGGCCAGAGAATATACTGCATCCTGCGTTGGTTCCAACTTTTTAACAGTGACCGTTACAGTTTCCTCTGCTATGTTACCCGCTGCATCCTCTGCCATATATACTATCTCATAAGTCCCTGGTTTTCTTATATTAACCTTACTGGATTCTACCATGAAATCAATTGGACCATCCTTGGCATCCTCTGCGCTTACATTTTTCTTATAGGAAATTGCTTGACCTTCATATATAATGATATCCTCTAGCCCGATAAATACAGGAGGATCATCATCATCTTTAATAGTTAAGTTGGCTGGATATTGGGTCTTGTTCCCATAAGGGTCCTCCAGCACAATAGTAAGCTCGAAAACCCCTTTCCTCCTAAAGTTGGGCTTTCTCAAAAAGGAACACGTAACTTCCGACACGTCTGAAATGTCGGTAACAAAAGCATCTGCTTCAATTGTTTGATCCAAGTAAATTTCCTGATCACTAACAACAGCTTCAGGAGGCGTAGTATCTACTACATTTAATATAGAAGATACAATTTTGTCATTTATTTTTAAGTTTATCTTATGCTCTGTAGGTTCACTTACATCTAGGGTTTTCACATTGGTCATTAAAGAAACAGGCCAATGGCCGTGATCCACAAAGTCATTTGTTGTAATGTTTAAAGGTTGTCCTGCTTCCACCTGAACCGATTTCTTAACCTCTAGCACGGTAAGCTGTGCTTCAAGAGTAGTTTTGTTATTACCACCATCTACCAA
>JAAZEK010000554.1 GCA_012512335.1 Clostridiales bacterium
CCTTGTTACCTTGGACGATAAGAACCGAAATCTGACATCGGATATGCTGGTTATAGCAGATGCAGAAAAACCCATTGGTTTAGCTGGTGTTATGGGTGGAGCCAACACCGAAATCACCGATAGCACAAATCAAATAGTGTTTGAAAGCGCTTTATTTAATGGTGCCAGTGTACGTATGACATCGAAGGCATTAGGCTTAAGAAGTGAGTCTTCCAGCCGGTTTGAAAAGGGATTGGACATTAATATGGCACTAACAGCAGTAAATCGTGCTGTACAGCTGGTACAGGAGCTTGGAGCTGGCACTGTAGTTGAAGGCCATATTGATGTATTAAATGCATCTACAGAAAAAAGACAGCTTGAAGTTGATATAAACAAAATTAATAACTTGCTAGGTCTTAGCCTGGCGAATAGTGAAATTACAAGTATTCTAAATAATTTAGGACTTGAGTCATCAGTAGAAGGAGAGCTCCTAACAGTTCTAGTACCAAGCTCTAGAAATGACATTGAAGGAGCAGCGGACCTGGCAGAGGAAGTAGCTCGAATTTATGGCTATGATCGAATTCCTATGACATTAATGGAAGGGTCTGCAGATAAGGGAACTCGAACAGAAGGTCAAAGACTGCTGGATCAAGTTAAACAGGCACTTGTTGGTATGGGCATGTATGAAGTTATTACCTATTCGTTCACCAGTCCTCGTGTGTACGAGTCCATTGGCTGGAAAGAGGGAGATAAAAAACCAGATGTAGTTACCATCTTGAATCCTCTTGGCGAAGATCAGAGCATTATGAGAACTACTCTTTTTCCTCAAATTTTAGATGTTATGTCCCACAACTACAACCATAGACTGGAAAACTGTAGCATCTTTGAGATAAATCCAATATTCCTACCTAAATCCTTGCCTCTAACCGACCTTCCTGACGAAGTGTTGACACTAGCTATGGGTGAGTATGGAGAAAATTCGGATTTCTATAGCCTAAAAGGAAAGTTAGAAAAATTGACTTCGCTATTGGGATTAACTGATAAGATTTCATTCCAGCCTGGGACGCATTCAGCCCTGCATCCTGGTAGAACCGCAGAAATGTTACTGGATGGAAAATCCATTGGTGTATTTGGAGAAGTGCATCCCAAAATTGGGGAAGGTTATGAGATTGATGTAAAAGCAGTTTTGGGAGAGGTAAGCCTACAAGTGTTATTGGAACAAGCAGACACGAATAAGCAATATAAGTCACTGCCCAGGTATCCTGCTGTTACTAGGGATCTAGCCTTTGTTGTAGAGAAATCCGTACCTGCTGCACAGATTCTAGATACCATTCGTAAGGGTGGTGGCACTATCTTAGAAGAAGTTGAATTATTCGATATCTATGAAGGTAGCCAAATTCCAGAAGGGCACAAGAGTATGGCTTATGCTTTGTCTTATAGGGCATCTGACCGCACTTTGAAAGATGATGAAGTTAATAGGGCTCATGAGAAAATTATTGGTTTGTTAGAAGCAGAGCTTGGGGCAAGCTTACGATAACTTAAAATTTCCTCGACAAAAATCTTGTATAAAATTGGTAAGTAGTGTACAATGAAGTCAAATAATATCAAAAATTAGGGGTTGTTTGTAGATGGTACAAAAATCAAAAGCCGTTGTTAGAATTGCTGGACGAGAATACACCATCCGAGCCTCCGAATCCGAAGAATACATTCATCGGGTTGCTATCTATGTCAATCGCAAGATGGAGGAAGTTACAAAGGCTCAACCTAGCTTAAGTATGGCTATGGTTGCTACATTAACTGCCATTAACTTAGGTGATGAGGTGCTTAAGCTACAGGAAGAGCTGGAAAACCTTCAGAATCAGGTGGAAGAACTGGAAAAAGAAAAGGCTTCTAGGAAGACAGTTAATTTGCCTTCATCATCAGATTCTTCGCCTACTATCTATGATGTTTCCCGTAAGGGCAATCGTAAATAAATGAATTGATTAATGCCGGACCATATGGTCCGGCAATTTACTAAGGTTTATTTTGAGCTTGTATTATCATAAAAGGTGATTCTATTATCCTTGGCGAACTTTGCTAAATCCTCTTTATATTCGTCAAAGAATTGCTTGTCCTTTTTCTTAGTATAGATTATAGGCGCCTGTAATTTATTAGTTCGTACTAGAATTCTTTCGGATGGGACCTTTCTAAACAAACGGAATTCTTCAAAATCCTCAATTGTGATACTTGTAATTTGGTCATAAGACAAATTTACAATTTTTATTTTGTTCTTATCAGTATGATCATTAAATTTTAATACAAGTTCTGTTTTATCGCATAAGACACGCTTTTCTGCCATGATTACACCTCCCTTGCTTTGAAAACTAACAAATTTATCATGGAATGTATGTACGCAAAAACATCTTATACGAATGTCATTATTATGTCAAATTGGATTCATATAAATGTTGTCCATACATTAAGAAATCACCGCGCAATATTTAATCTTACCACAATGGCTGAAATCTGTGGAAAGGACGTTAAAACCATTCGTTCGTGGCTATCTGTACTAGAATCCAGTGGTCTTGTGTACCTACTTGAGCCATATTACAATAATTTTAACAAACGCCTGATTAAAACTCCTAAACTATATTTCCTTGATACAGGTCTCGCTTGCTGGTTGCTTGGCTGGAATACCCCGGAACAGCTGGTAAAGGGAGCAATGTGGGGACATATTTTTGAGAGTTTTGTGTTTGCAGAAATTCTAAAAAGTTACTATAATGATGGAATTGTGAAGCCACCCTTATATTATTATCGTGACGCTGATAAAAATGAAATAGATCTGTTGATTGAAGATGGTGATACAATACACCCCATTGAAATCAAGGCTAGTAGCGATCCAATTCAATCTATGGTAAGGGCGTTTCGTTATCTGCATAACAACAAAAGTAAAAGTGTCGGTACAGGAGCGGTGATTTGTCTCTCAAAAGGAAGACTACCGCTAACCGATGATGTGTGGACTTTACCAGTTGGAATGATATAAGCTCTACATTTTTACCATGCATCTCATCTCATAATTAAAGGCAACAGGCACATAAAAAGGTTAACTATGAAATATAAAATAATCATGTATTTGTTCTTTCTAAGTCCATTACATATTGTTTTTTCGAGTCGTACTTTTTCTATGGATTGCATTGGTGTTTTGTATGGGGTACATGAAAAGTCACTTTTTGTAATGACATTGTATTAAAAATAATTATTTATGTATTGACATTTTATGATTTTTTGAGGTATACTATTGGTGAAGGGAGTTGATAGAATATGGCAACCACCAACTTAAATATTCGCATTGATGCGGATTTAAAAAAACAAGCTGAGGATATTTTTAGAGAACTGGGACTTAATATGTCTACCGCTCTTACTGTCTTTTTACGCCAAACTGTTCGATCTAACGGCATCCCTTTTGACATGCGCCTTGATACCCCCAATGATGAAACTATATCGGCGATTGAGGATGTACGGCTTGGACGAAATCTGCATGGGCCGTTTAGTAGTGTTGGCGAACTCATGGAGAATTTAAATGCTGACGATTAGTTACTCCACAAAATTTAAGAAGGACTATAAACTCGCAAAAAGGCGTGGTTACGATATTTGTCTGCTGGAAGAAGTGCTAGAGATTTTATGCTCTGGCCAACTCCTTCCGCAAAAATACCGTGACCATGTCCTGACGGGTAACTATGATGGGCAACGAGAGTGTCACATCACCCCGGATTGGCTTTTGATTTACAAAATAGAAAAAGATAAGCTTCTACTTACTTTGACTAGAACAGGAACGCACAGCGACTTGTTCTAAGGCATAAGAGAGCGGATAATGGATGGGTCAGAAAATATTATCACCTAACATCTGCAGGGAAAAAGCAGCTGCAGGAAAAATATAAAGAATGGC
>JAAZEK010000555.1 GCA_012512335.1 Clostridiales bacterium
GATAGCACCTTCTGACGAATATGATCCGAACACCATAAAAGCTTTTTCGGAAGCAGGACCAGGCGGACCTGTTCCATTTGCAAGATGTTTATCATATGCAGAGCGAGCACCAGAAAAGTTCGTATTAGGCTATGCACCTGATCCCAGAAGGCCAGAGGCAATTGATCAATTGCAGGCTGCCATTAGCATATATGGTGTGCGCGTCTATGGAGAGCTAAAATTACGAATGATGTATGACAATCCCGATGCAATACGCTTGTTCCGTTTTTGTGGTGAAAAAGGATTGCCAGTATTAGTTCATATCGATTATGAGTTTAATACCGGTTACAGGTATCCTCGACCAAATTGGTGGTATGGTGGCGGAATTGACGCATTTGAAAGAGCAATTCAAGCTTGTCCTGAAACTACCTTCATCGGTCATGCTCCTGGTTTCTGGGCACATATATCAGGAGATAGCCAGTACAATAAAGTAAGCTACCCCAGTGGCAAGGTTGAACCTGGTGGAAAATTGATTGATATGCTGCACAATCTTCCTAATTTGTATTGTGACACCTCTGCAGGTTCTGGTTGTAACGCTCTAAAGAGAGATCCGGAATTTGCTAAAGACTTTCTCATAGAATTCCAGGATAGGATACTCTATGGACGAGATTATTTTGACAATGTTCACCAGGAATTCATCAATAGCTTGGATTTGCCAACTGAAGTGTTGGAAAAGATATATTCAGGCAATGCACTAAAATTGGTGCCTTAGTTAGAGGTTAATAAAAGATAAATAAAAATTCAAAAAAGCAGGTAGTATAGAAAATTAGCTGAGCAGTTAAAATTGCTACTGAAGTACTCTGTTATTGTTGTGTCCTCTCTACCGGTTCTGATTATTTATCCTTTCTTACAGAAGTACTTTGACAAGGGTGTTCTTTTGGGTTCGCTTAAGGGCTAGTAATATCGATGAGATGATTCTACTGCAAATAGTCGTTGGATTGTCATTCTGAGGAGCTTGCGACGAAGAATCTTGAAAGTAGAAGATGATAAACCTCAGATTCTTCACTGCGTTCAGAATAACATAAAGAGTGTCAGCACATTCAAAAATGAGTTCTTGCGGTAGAATCATGAAATGTATTATCAATGAGATTGACCATTGGGAATGGTAAAGGAGGGCATCCAATGTTGAATATAGATGAGAAACTAGATTTTTTTCGTAAAAACAAAGTGGTTAACTGCATGAGCATATTTATCTAAATGATAATATGGAACTTGACCGTAAAGCCCTTGACACTTTGGTTAGGGATTCTGACTTGGTTGGTATTGACATAAATGTTGTATCCCGTCCATATGCAACAGTGTATAAAAGTCCTGAAACCATGGAGTTATACAATAATCTTGTTGGAGAAGCCATGAAGCTTTATCCAAAGAAGATTCAAGGATTTGCATTTGTTGATCCGGTTCATGGTAAATACTTAGTAGATGAGATTAAACGTTGTGTTCAGGAGTTAGGAATGATTGGGATAAAACTTTATGATCAATATAACCTGGATGACAAAATGCAAGAGCTAATTATTGAGTGTTGTATAAAACTTGGCATTCCCATACTAATGCATGCTGGAAAAGCCTGTCAGACGCCTCTTAGAAAACCGTTAGAATCTGATAGCACTCATTTTATTGCAGCTGCTAGAAAATATCCTGAGGCTGTATTCATCATGGGCCATATAGGTGGTGGTGGAGATTGGAGCTGGCAACTAAAAGGTCTAGAGGAATACCCTAACATTTTTACAGATATTAGTGGTAGCGTTCATGATGATATGTTAATCGAAGAGACGGTTAAAGTCATGGGCTCAGATCGTGTTTTGTTTGGTACAGACGGCTCTTTTTCATCGAGTATTGGAAAACTGTTAGATGCAGATATAAGCTGGGAAGATAAGAAAACTATTATGAATAACCCAGCCTTTGAAAGATACCTGAACAGGGAGTCTAAGGAATGTTGATAGATGTTAACACCTATATTGGCAACTACCCATTTCGACCTATCCGCAACAATTCTGCTAAAGAGCTGCTAGAATTGTTAGATGATCATAATATAGACAAAGCTTGTGTATCCAGTATTAGCGGGGTATATTACCGTGATGTAATGAAAGGAAACTATGAGCTTTTAGAAGATATTGCTCCCTATGGAGAGCGATTTATTCCTGTTTGTAACATTAATCCTATGTATGCTGAGGCAGCGTCAGACTTCAAGAGATGTATTGAAGAGCTTGGATTTAAAGGAGTTAAACTTTTCCCTAAACAACACGGTTATGA
>JAAZEK010000556.1 GCA_012512335.1 Clostridiales bacterium
GGAGAAAGCTCCCCTATCCTGGTCTGCTAAAGGGCAGACCACCTTCCCAACATAATCAAATCGATCATCTCCTTCCTGTTGGTTGATGGACCGGTCACTTTTTATGATACCTGATGGTGCCTGAAAAAACAAAGGAAAGAATAGTTATAAATATTCTTTCGTAAAAAATTGCTTTACTCATAAGCTTTGTATATAATTAGTAAATACTGATTTAACTCATAGGGAGGCCAAAATATGTCCATAATTAAAAAGTCAAGCAAACTGGATAATGTTTTATATGATATAAGGGGTCCCGTAATGGATGAAGCCATTCGCATGGAAGAGGAAGGTAACAAGATTATAAAGCTTAATATTGGAAACCCTGCACCTTTTGGTTTAGATGCACCAGATGAAATTATACATGATGTTATTTTTAATGCCCGCAATGCCCAGGGCTATACGGATTCTAAAGGAATCTTTCCTGCTAGAAAGGCTATAATGCAGTATTGTCAACAGAAGAAAATACATGGAGTAACTGTAAATGATGTGTATGTGGGCAATGGTGTCAGTGAGCTAATAATGCTATCCATGCAGGCTTTACTGGATCATGGGGATGAAATTATGGTTCCTACACCGGATTATCCACTATGGACTGCATCCGTAAACCTTGCAGGCGGCAATCCTGTCCACTATCTTTGTGATGAGCAATCTGATTGGTATCCAGATATAGAGGATATCAAGAAAAAAATTACTCCTAACACCAAAGGAATCGTAATAATCAATCCTAACAATCCTACTGGTGCAGTATATCCTAAGGAAGTTTTGCTAGAAATTGTCAAGTTGGCTGAAGAACACGATTTAATTCTATTTGCTGACGAAATATATGATCGAATTATCTACGATGAAGAAGACAATCACCATTCTCTTGCTTCACTGACTCAGGATGTGTTTTGCGTTACTTTTAATGGACTTTCCAAATCCCATCGCATAGCAGGCTTTCGTGCAGGCTGGATGGTATTAAGCGGTAACAAAGCGCGTGCAAAAGACTATATTGAAGGTCTGAACATGCTAGCAAACATGCGCCTTTGTAGCAATGCCCTAGCTCAATATACAATTCAAACCGCTTTAGGTGGCTATCAAAGCATCAATGAATATCTCGTGCCTGGTGGACGATTAAGAGAACAGCGGGATGTGACATATAAAATGATCAATGAAATTCCCGGCTTATCCTGCGTCAAGCCCAGAGGTGCCTTTTACGTTTTCCCAAAAGTTGATATAAAACGATTTAACATAAAGGATGACATGCAATTTATTAAGGATTTACTGGTGGACAAAAAAGTTTTACTTGTTCAAGGCACTGGCTTCAACTGGCCTGAACCCGACCATTTCCGTATTGTATTCCTCCCTGTGAAGGAAGAATTGCGTAAGGCAATAAATCTAATAGGATCGTTTTTGGCAGATTACCAGCAGGAAGGCTAAAATAAGATTCTTCACTGCGTTCTGCATGACAAACTCGTGTCATGCAGAATGCAATGAAGGATCTACTTTGTACATTCAAATCTGATTTTTCCGCACTTCCCTTAGTGTTATGGATTCTCTATGCTCAATTTGCTTCCATTCTACCTTTTTAAACAATGCAACAAATGCAATAGGAATATATGTAAACATGAATAGCGGAAAAGTGAACGTATAGAGTATCTTTTTGAAGGAAGAGCAGTAAATTTTCTTCCACTCTGTAATGGTTGTTATTGAACCAATCACAAAAAACATCATATATGCGTTACTTGCAGATTCCCAAATAGATTGCAGTAACGTCAATATACTATCATCTGAAACTAATCCATAGGCTATTCCAAATAGGTTAATAATTCCGCCTAATGTTGTTAGTCCTATAGCAGGAAAGATGGTCATTGTCATATCATAGCTTGAGAAACTTCTATTCCGAAATATTGACTTGATTAAGTCTACACCGTACTTTTGGCATACCTGAATATTCCCTTTTGTCCAACGCATCCGTTGATTCCAAGATTGACTGAACCTAACTGGCTGCTCATCATACAGCATAGCAGATTCACAGTAAGCGATTTTTTCTCCGTTGATTTCGTTATGGATACTAAACTCAATATCTTCAGTTAAGAGGAAGAATTTCCATCCATTTGATCTTTCTATAATATCAGAATGGAACAAAAATCCAGTTCCAGATACGGCACAGCTTGTCCCAAGTAACATTCTAGAGCGACTTAAGTATTGACATTCCCGCAAGAACCATAAAGAATTACCTGCTGAAATCCAATTGTTGCCATAGTTCTTGGAGTTACGATAGCTTGTTATGATACGATTACCATCTGAAAAAGACTTATTCATTTCTCGTATATAGTTTTCATCCAGCAAATTATCCGCATCGAATACAAAATATCCGTCAAATGGCTTTTCAGGATATGCTTCACCAATTCTATCCAATAAAAAGTCAATTGCATAGCCTTTTCCTACTTTTGTCCTGTTGAAGCGTTCCCAAACATCAGCTCCTGCTGCCTTTGCTATAACAGCAGTATCATCAGTACAATTATCTGCTACGACAAAAATTTTAATAAGCTCAGAGGGATAAGTCTGATTATGGATACTTTCTATAAGTTGGGATATGACTGCTTCTTCATTACGAGCTGCAATGAGAACAGCATACTGATGTAGCTTTGTGCTTTTATGTAACTTGTTTTTCTTAAAAAATGGAACAACAATATAGAAGAGCTGATAGGAGTAACATAGAAAAAATAATACAGCTATCATATAGTTAATGAATGAAATAATTTTCATTTAGAGCACCTGCTTTTTATTATTTTATACTGCTGTAAATTTCAAGATCACCTTAAATAGATCTCCATCTATAATCAAATCCAGTTCGCCATTTTGCAATTCCACAAGGCTTTTTGCTATAGAAAGGCCAAGTCCACTGCCTTCGGTGGTTCTTGAGCTATCTCCACGAACAAACCTTTCCATTAGTTCATCACTGGAAATGTTTAGAGCATATTTTGATATATTTCTAAAAGTAATGATTGCGCGACCATTTGATTTCTCCAGGTTTAGATAGGCTCGGGTACCAGCTTGGGAATACTTGCAAATGTTTCCCATGAGATTATCAAAAACTCTCCATAGCAATCTTCCATCAGCCATAATGAAAATCTCTTCCTCCGGTTGATTTAGAACAAGCTCTAGATCATTGTCTCTCATCTTTTCTTCATATTCACCAGTGGTTTGTGTTAACAATACACCAACCTCTGTGCGAGCACTATTGACAGCCAGGTTCCCTGTTGAAGCCTTGGAAGCATCAGCCAAGTCATCAATTAGCTTTTTTAGACGGTAAGACTGGCGGTCCAGAACATCAACATATCCCTTAATTGTCACGTCTTCAATCTCTTCTCTTTTAATTAAGTCTACATAATTAATAATCGATGTTAAAGGCGTTTTTATATCGTGGGATACATTGGTGATCAGTTCAGTTTTAAGCCTTTCGCTTTTCATGCGCTCCTCTACCGCGTTTGACATACCAGAGCTAATATTATTCAGATTTTCCCCATATCTCTTAAAATCCCACAACAGTCTTTTAGTGTCAATATGATGATTCAAATCACCATTTGCTATTTCTTGACTACCAACCAGTAGTTTTTGCAGGCTGATTATAATATATAGAATGATGGGGATGAAAATCAGCTTTCCAATAATCCAGAAAATAATCAATACTCCAATATTGTAAGGGTCGGAAACAAGAAACACAAAGAATTCTAAGAAACTTATGGTAACCAAGCCTAGAATCGCCTTCCATAATAAGGATACGTGGTCTAGCAAATATTTTATACCTAAGCCCAGCCTACGGAGTACTCTATAAACAAAGTGTAAAATACGAAATATAATTGTATTTTTCCACCATCCACCCAGCTTGTATCTGGTAGCGAAGCTCATACAGGCTAACAAGAACAGAGGAATAATAAAAATGAGCATAGCTCCTATAAAAAGCAAGTGTCCTATGTCACTCACATAGTATATCCC